>DATHHR010000030.1:0-18087 GCA_035317105.1 Ferruginibacter sp.
TCTGATGAAGAAAAATAAGATCGATGTGATCATGGGCTATGGTAAATTTTTAGCTCCAGGTAAATTAGAAGTAACAGCGGCAGACAATACTAAACAAGTATTAGAAGCAAAAAATATAATTATAGCAACGGGTGGCCGTGCACGTCAATTGCCTGCTATTCCTATCGATGGTAAAAAGATCGTAGGCTATCGCGAAGCAATGGTATTGCCAACACAGCCTAAATCAATGATCGTTGTAGGTAGCGGTGCGATAGGAATTGAGTTCGCTTATTTTTATAATAGCATGGGCTGTAAAGTTACTGTGGTAGAATTTTTACCGCGTATCGTTCCGGTAGAAGATGAAGACATCAGCAAAGAATTAGAAAAACAATACAAAAAACAAGGCATCGAGATATTAACGAATAGTGAAGTATTGAGTGTTGATACAACAGGTGCTGGTGTTAAAGCTAAAATCAAAACACCAACAGGTGAAATTACTTTAGAAGCAGATATCGTATTGAGCGCAGTTGGTGTTGTTGCAAATATTGAAAATATCGGTTTGGAAGCTTTAGGCATTAAAACAGAAAAAGGAAAGATCGTTGTGAATGCTGATCAGCAAACAAATGTGGCGGGTATTTTTGCGATCGGTGATTGTACACCAGGACAAGCTTTAGCACACGTTGCAACAAGAGAAGGTATCAACGCAGCAGAATTTATCGGTGGTGGACATCCTGATCATATTGATTACAATAATATCCCTGGCTGTACTTATTGCACGCCGGAAATCGCTTCTGTTGGTTATACTGAAAAAGGAGCTAAAGATGCAGGATACGAAATTAAAGTAGGTAAATTTCCTTTCATCGCAAGCGGTAAAGCAACTGCATCTGGTGCAACGGAAGGTTTTGTAAAAGTTATTTACGATGCTAAATACGGCGAATTTTTAGGCTGTCATATGATCGGTTTAAATGTTACGGATCTTATTGCAGAAGCAGTAGTAGCCCGTAAATTAGAAACAACGGCACACGAAATATTAAATGCGATACATCCTCACCCAACAATGAGCGAAGCTTTGAAAGAAGCAACTGCTGTTGCTTACGGTGAAGCGACTGATATTTAAAGTAACGGTTGTTATTTTATGGCCTAAATTTTATAATATGTCAGAAGAACAACCAAACAAAAAAAGCGGCAAAAAATTAACCCCGGTTTGGAGAGCTTTGCTCGAAGTGGGGTTTATTGTATTTCTTTTTTATTCCAATCTTTTAATGGGCGAATATGAACGTTCGGGATATGGACAACAGCATGGCATGATATGGGCTGTTGAAGATATTTTTACGATAACTAATTTTATCATTGCTATTGTATTTGGACTAGTAGGCCATTTAGTGTTTGATTTTTTTAGAAACAGATTGTAGAGCTGAGCTACTTACTAAAAGTGTTGTAAATTATTCGTACAATTCAAACTTGGTCCTCGGCCTTCGTGCATCGAGCCATTTATATCCTTTCAAAAACTTTTGATCCTCTGGAATTTGAAACATTGGGTACATCGTACCATCAACATCATTAATGAATTTTACTTTATTTAATTTATTATCTATAAAATAAATATCTATCACATCTCCTTTACATCGGTTCATACCGGAGTAGGAGCTATCGCTATCACTTCTTGGATAAAAAATACTTTGTGCCGGTGTACCACGTACACGCATATAATTGAACGCGCCGTCTTTAAAATAACCATTGATCGTTCTGCCGCCAATTTGGTTGGCAAAGCCTTCCGGCGTTTTGTTAATGATCAAGCCATTGTAAAAAACATACATCCTGTCGATAGTACGATTTTTTGTATACAGAAAGATCGTATCGCCCGTTATCTGTGAGTTATGACTAAATATTACCGGCTGCTCAAACAAACGAAAAATAGAATCTTCGGCAGAATAATAAAGGCTATCCGAAACACATTGAACCGAATCATTAAATATCCTTACATGATGAAAGGCTTGAAAAAAGCGGATCGGCGCATTTTTATCAGCTGAAGTTACAATGGTTGTGCGTTTCAGTGTGTCTACTTGTATAGCCGTAAACGCTCGTTGTGGAAAAATTCTGTGGCGGTTATTTTTCTTACTACTATCTAATTTTTTACTGCTATCTATTGGCGTAGTAGCAACCAGTGAATCCCTGTTTATTTTTTGTACAACAGAATCTTCATCTACAGAACTGTCTTTTACAATTTTCCTTTTTGTGTTCACGTAAGAAAGCGTTGTATCACTAAAAAAATCTAACCTTCTTTTTTGCCTGGCAGAATCTCCTTTTGGTGTATTGTCTTCTCCAATAAGAGGCTCGGGCTTAACTATGCCAGAGTACAATGTATCAGCAGCGATGAAAGTACTATCGTGCTTTTGTCCTACAAATATCAATACCGGTTTTTTTGTTGCTAAAAATGAGTTCGTTTTTTTGTTAGAGAAGATCTGGTTGGCGACAAGTGTAAAATGATTGATGGTGTCTTTGATCACCGCATTTCCTTCTAACTCCGCAATGCCTGTTTTCTCTTCGAAGGCCATATTGTCTGCAGTATAAGTAGCGCCGGTGGTATCCTGAATAACGGAACGGTTACCAAAAAATGCCTTGCCATTTTTAAGATCGTAAGTGCCTTGTGTTGTGTACACATTACCGCTGGTCTGGCTTTTAATATATGTGCCCGTAATAAATGTTACTACGTCTGCATCGGTATTATACAATAAACTATCGGTTACAATATTATATTTAGGATCTACCAGGTGCACATTCTTTTTAAAGTACACATCTTTTGTATCACCATAATAAGTTCCTTCGGTACTGGTTAAAGTTGTTTTACCATTTATAACTGTACCGCCGTTATAATAATTGCCAATATTCGTTTTGAGATCATAATCCAACTTTTGCGTTAACAGCGTTCCTTTTTTATCAGTGATCTTAACGTATTTGTCGAGATGTGCTATCCGGTCGTTGGCAGTGTATAATAAATGCTGAGAGTAGGTATTGATGCTATCGCCCTGGTTGATATGCACATTGCCAAAGGCTTCCATAGAATTGGTTAAACGGTTGATGATGGCGCTATCACAAATGAAGGTTACGCCGCCTTCTTTTAAGATCACATTGCCCGCAATTGTTTCGATAGTAGTAGAATCAGTTGTTTTGGAACGTAAGCTATTGCCTTGAACAATTTGAATGATCCTTACAGAGTCGGAATCATGTGCAGGAGGAGGCTGAACAATTTTTTGCTGTGCGGCAGCAAAAAGATTGCAACCGATAAGCAATAGCAGTAAAGAAAATATCCTGTAATAAAAACTTGCTTTCAAATTGTCAATTATTGTCCGTGTTAAACGGAGGGTGAACTATTAACAATAATTATTTTTTGATATAAGGCGCATTCACTGTATCAGCTAACGGAACCATCAGCGGTTCATCTTTATTTTTTTTGCCGAATACAGAAATATTGATGTAGCGTTTTGGATGCATCCTTACATCATCTAATAACAAATTCAATTTGTTTGAAGTTGAGGTAAGGTTATTGTATAAATTATCGTTGTTGATCAGTCTGCCCAATGTGCCTGTTGTATCGCTGTTTATTTTAGTAACAACACGCTTTAAAGTATTGATAGTAATATCCAGTGAATCCAATGTTTTTTCAAGGTTTAATTTAGAAAGATTAGTAGTGGTTGCATCTAAATTAGACATCACATGGTTTATCTTTTCGTCATTATCTTTTAAGCCACCGGTAAACTCGCTCACATTATTTAATGTTTTAGCCAATGCACCTGTCTGCGTATTTAACAATGTTTCTAAATTAGCAGAAGACTTTTGTAAATTATCCATTGTGCCTTTGATATTGTTTTTCGTCTTATTATCAAAAACACTGTTTACGGAACCTAATAAAGAATCTAAAGAAGTAACGGCAGTTTTAACCTCATATAAAACCGGGTCAAGCTTTTGAAAAGCAGCATCTAATACGCCGGCCTTAGCTTGTGTAGATATTGTATCGCCTTCTTTATAAAATTGGGTTGCATCGCCCAGCTGTATCTCTAAAACAGTAGTACCTAATAAGGCCGGGTTTATTATAGCAACAGAATTATTAGGAATATCAACCGGCATGTCGGTACTTATCGTTACAACGATCTTTCTCATATCTCTGCCACCGTCTGTGCTGGCAACAGAGCCTATCTGCTTACCATTGATAGAAACAGGATTGCCATTTGCCAAACCGCTGATATTATCGAATACTGCATAATATTTGGCATGTTTTGTACCCAGGCTTGTACCTTTTAAAAAATTAAAGCCCAATATAAAAGCTAAGATTGCCACTGCGGCAAGTATTCCGATCTTTGTTTCGTTTGATATAGTCATGTAATGTAGCCTGTTGTTATTCATCAAAAATAGCAAATCTGACGAGCTATTTTTGAATATTTGATAAAACTATTTAAAGATAACCTTCTATTTTGTTTTGGTAGTATCTGTTACAGGTGTTGCCGTAGTATCAGGAACACTCGGTGCTGCAGGCACAGGAACAGGAACGCTTTTAGAATTTTCAACCTGTTCTTTGTATTTTATAATAGCCCTGGCAATACATTCGGCTATTTCCTGCTGGCCGGCATCGCTGTTTAAGTAGCGTTCATCATTATAGTTAGTTATAAAGCCCGTTTCTATCAATACGGCCGGCATATTGGTTGCCTGCAATACCCAAATGCCTTTTTGGCGCTGGTAAACGCCTAAAGCAGGACGGTTAGTAGAGGCTATTTCATCATTGATAAGATCTGCCAGTTCTATGCTTTTTTCCTGGTAGCGTTTTACGTATACCTGCGTTAACATTCTTGCTGTTCGCGGATCGATCAGATCAACGATAGAACTATCCGCCGTACTGTCGATCTGGTCCTCATCATCATTGCTAAATTGCCCGCCTTCCTCAATTGCATCTGCTTTTTCCTGTGTTTTATGGGCAGCGAATAACCACACACTGGTTCCCGTTCTTGAACTACCTATCTTATAATATTCATACACCGGAACTACTTCATTGTATTTTTTACCGTATTTTTTTTTGCGCTTTTTTCCTTTGCCTACATACACCACATCTTGTTTAACAACAGATTTTGTACCTATTTGTCTTCTGCCCGTCTGCAATTGAACGGCATCTGCATGGATACATATAAACAGGTCGCCTTTATTCTGGTTCGCGATCTTGGCTTTATCGGGGGGAGATTGGTACACATCCGTTGTACGTGTAGGCACAATATTTACATCCGGCAGATCTTTTTGTAATTCTGCTACTAACTTGGTGCTGATGGCTAAGGTGATGTTTTTTTCCCATGAACCCAGGCCGCCTTCATAACCACCATGCGCACCTCCATCTTTTCCACCATGGCCAGCATCTACAATAATTGTTCTTATTTTTTTTTGTGCTTGTGCAACCGTATTTAAAGAGAGCAAACCCGCTATTAATAGAGCCGGGACAAACATCTTATTTTTCAACATTTCAAAACTGGTTTAGAGACAATTAGTAATTATGCGTTAATTCACACCATGTTGTGGCTAATATGATTATTTTTGCCGCCAACTGTAATGAATAACGTTCGCAAAGGTAAGGCAAAATATATATTAGCGCCATTAGTGATGTTGCTGTTGGTAACAATGGCACAAGTAGGCAATGGGCGCGTGCATACTTATACAGAGGTACCAAAGCCGGCTTTCCTTGATACTGTTCCCAAAAATATAGCCAATATTTCTTTACGAGGCAGTAATAAGCCTATACTTGACACGAATCAGGTTCCTCTGGCGGACACAACGATGGATACCGGTAAATTCCAGCTAAAAAGCGATACCATATCTTTTAAACAAACTAAAGGGGCTCTAGACGCACCTGTTACTTATCATGCTGATGATTCAGTGGTGCTGGATGTACCAACTAAAAAAATAACCCTTTACGGTAAAGAATCTAAAACCACCTACAAGGATAATGTACTAACGGCGCCGGGCATCCAGTTTGATCAGCAAAGCGGGGTAGTATCTGCTTATTACAGAAAGGATAGCCTGGGTAAGGTTATTGCTTTTCCAACCTATACCGATAAAGATTTTAATACCATAAGCGATACCATCCGCTTTAATATGAAAACGGGCAAGGGGATAACAAAAGGTACTTATACGCAACAAGGAGAAATGTTTGTGTATGGAGAGAAAATAAAAAAAGTGGATGCTGATGTTTTTTATGCCTATAAATCGAGGTTTACCACCTGCGATCTTGATACGCCTCACTTTGCATTTGTAAGCAATAAAATAAAATTCATTAACCAAAAATTAGCGATCACCGGTCCAATACATCCTGAATTCGAAGGCGTACCGATACCTATTTACCTGCCTTTCGGTATTTTCCCTTTAACCCAGGGCAGGCATTCCGGGATATTACCGCCTACATTTACTGAAGACCAAAACTTTGGTTTGGGATTGATTGGCCTTGGCTATTACAAAGTGGTTAGTCAGTATTGGGATGTAATACTCAAAGGCAATATTTATTCTTACGGAAGCTGGGCCCTCGATCTAAACCCCCGGTATTATAAACGATATCATTATCGGGGAAGCTTTGATCTTTCTTATCAGCGCAATATATTCGGCAGTCCCGGCGATCCTACTTATAATGTAACAAAGACCTACCAGATCAACTGGCTTCACCAGAGCGATTCGAAATCAATACCCGGACAAACTTTTAATGCGTCCGTTCATTTTGGTAGTACTACCTATAACCAAAACGTAACCAGTAATCCGCTTATTCCTTTTAATAATGCTTCCTTGTCAAGTATAAACTATGCAAGAACATTCAAAGCATATAGCTATACCTTTACGGGAACAGCATCTCAAAACTCCAATACAAAACTTACGGACATTCAGTTGCCTACATTTAGTTTTAATTTAAATACGTTGTATCCTTTCAGAAAAAAAGAATCGGTCGGCGCTTTAAAATGGTATGAAAATTTAGGGATAGGCCTTATTACATCGGGAGAGTCTACTACTCATTATTATGATGATACTACAACAAAATCGGGGCCTCAGATCAATAATAATTTCCAATGGGGCGCCAGTCATTCTGTTCCAATAACCTTATCATTGCCACAACTGGGATCGGTAAATGTTTCTCCGAGCATTAGCTATGCAGAAAGATGGTATCAGCAAAAAACTACCATTAAGTTAGATGATCTGTCTAATACTAAATTAGATACTACCGTTAAAAAAGGTTTTTTTACAGCCCGCAGCATGTCTTTTTCTTTAGGTTTTACAACCAAGATATTCGGGATGTTTACCTTTGGCAAACACTCAAAAGTTCAGGCCATCAGGCATTTAATAACGCCCAATTTTTCCATCAGCTATACGCCTAATATGAATAAGGGCAGCTATTACAATTCGACCGATACTTTAGGATTAGGAGATGTTGTAAGAAGATCATACTACCAGGACGGAATATATGGAGCATTTAGTGAAGTAAGATTTGGCGGGATAAATTTTGGTATCAATAATAATATCCAGGCAAAGGTCCTTTCAAAGAGTGATACAACTGGCAGCGGAGTTAAAAAGATCACTTTGATAGACGGACTTAATATCAACAGTAGTTATAATTTTCTGGCAGATTCTTTTCAGTTAAGTCCTATTATTGTTGCAGTGAATACAAATCTGTTCAATAAAATAAATATTACAGCCGGCGCTACATTAGATCCTTATGAACATAATTCATTAGGACAAAGAACAACAAGACTTGTTTGGAAAGATAAAACACTAACACTAGGACAACTAACCAACGCCAGCATTTCTCTGTCTACACAATTTAAAGGAGGAGATCAAAAGAAAAAATTGCAGAGCCATTCTTTGGTGCAACCTTTTAC
Organism: Ferruginibacter sp.; assembly: GCA_035317105.1. Classification (GTDB taxonomy): domain Bacteria; phylum Bacteroidota; class Bacteroidia; order Chitinophagales; family Chitinophagaceae; genus Ferruginibacter. Next base: position 7,872 of record DATHHR010000030.1, read on the forward strand.
AAACATAGACCCAACAACAGGTTTGCCGTTGAACGATTATCAGCAGGAAGCAGCCTTTGTATCTAATAACCCCGCATCATATACGGATTTTAGCGTACCATGGACACTTGGTCTTCAATATTCATTTGGTATGAGCCGCGTAACTTCAACCGGCTACGTAAATAATTATTTTAGTTATGTTACCCAGTATAATATTACTCAATATGTAAACTTTAATGCAACAGTAGCATTGACCAATAAATGGCAAACGGGAATAACAGGTAACTATGATATAGCCAATAAACAACTGGGAGTGATATCACTTACGTTTGCAAGAGATATGCATTGCTGGCAAATGGCCATTAGTGTTTCCAACTCTGCTATCAACAGGATGTTCAGTATAAGTATCAGCCCGAAAGCAAGTATATTAAGCGACCTTAAAATTAACCGCACAAGATCCGTCTACGAACAACCGGGACAATAATTAAGCGGTAGCAGCATTTTTACTAACCGGTAACACATCGCTTATATCTACTGTTGTATAACTATTTAATTTATCAAGATCTAAAACCGTCTTGGTATTTTCTGTACTTCTATAATACATAGGTTCAAATTTTGCGCCTACAATTACTTCTTCAAAGACATACGAACTACGGCTTACCACTTCATTGCTAAACATATCATCAAAAGCTTTTACAAAAACAATGATCTCTCCTTTAGCCTTTGCAAAATCTTCTTTTGAAAAAGTGTAAAAAGGGCTTTCTTCGTTAATAGGATGTACAATTGTCCAGCTTAATGTTAGCGCATTCACAACACTGTATTCAAGCGCAGCGCTAAAAAAATCACTTTTTTTATTTCCTTCTTCATCAGTAAAAAAAAGCCCGATCGTAACTTTTGCCACAGCATCTGTAAGACTGGTATTTTTATACGGAGAAACCCTTAACATGAATGCAGCTCCATCTTTATACGGCGCAATGATGGCATTATGGCTATACCTTAAAAAAGCTTCGGGCTTAGAAAAGCGTCCGTAAAACAAACCCGTTGCCAATGCAAAGCTTAATAACCCTACTAATGCTTCTATTGCGGCAAGCGCACTTGTAGTAAAACCAATCGGATTGATTCGGCCATAGCCTACAGTAGTAAATGTTTGGGCACTAAAAAAATAAGCATCAATAAATTTATTGAATGGCGTAGTAGAATTTAATCCTGCAAGGTGCTGTATCCCCACTGCATAATAAATGCCTGCAAAAATTAAATTTATAAAAGCAAAAAACAAGAAGAGTATCGAAAGGAATTTCCAAAGAGGAAGGTCCAGCATCGTATGGTACCAACTGGTACGCTCTAAAATACCCACGCCTCTTTTTTCAATATTAGCTCTGCCATTTTTATTGATGAGCCTGCCGCCATAGGCAGAGGTATTGGAACCAAAACCAGTGTTGATCTCAGTTTTTGCTTTTGTATTGATCTTTCGCAGAAGTGCCATGGTTGAGTTTATTCAGCCCTAAGTTAATAAATATTTTGCTAGGTGTGATCATCGAATTAGTAAATTCTAAAAGGGCAGTCAAATTGATCTTTAAGCTTTTGTAGAAAATACAAAATTACTTTTCTTTAAATGAATGTATAGCAAAGTGGTAATCAACAACACACATATCACTATGCCTCCGATCATATTTATCGGGTACAGTAAGCTTGCGCAAACCCAACAAGTGATCCCCAGCACCATAACGGAGAGCGCCATTAATGCCAATAATTTTTTTACCGGGAAAAAATCGGTGATCTTTTCTTGTAATAATTTTGAGGTTTGCCATAGATAATATCCGGTCTGGATATACGTGGCAATCACGAATGCCAGTGCCAACCCTTTCATTTGCAATATAGGGTATAGGATCGCCATTAAAATGATCGAAGCTATCAGGTCTATTACCGCAGCTTTTGCGATCAGGTCGTTTCGATTGTATGCCTGCAGCGCAGCACCATAATTAGTGATCCTTAATGGTAAAATAAAAATTGTGATAAAAAATATAGGGATCGATGCTGCATATTTATCTGTAAAGATCAATGTAAAAAAATCATGATGATAAAATAATAAAAAAGCAAAGGAAGGAAATACAACACTTGCTGTTAACAAAGATGAATTAATAAACAGCATTCTGTTAGTTGCAGATCTATTGTCGTTCTTTTTAGATAATTCGATCACCATTATATTTCCTATGGCGGTTATCATTAAGCCGAATACTGGTATTTCGTAGGCTCCGTTGAAATAAATACCAAACTGAGAAAAGGAAAGCAGCAGCAATATTATCCATTTATCCAACCATTTACCTACAACACTTACAGTATCATATAGGCCAAGGTAAAACCATTGTTTGCCTATATCAGTAACAGTAAAATGATTTTCTGTTACTAATAATTTTTTATCCGATAGAATGATCACTATACTTTTAAGCAAGAAAATAAAAATGATCGACGTTAAAAGCAGTGGTAAAGAATAGCCGTTGAATAATATAATTACATGACAAAGTAAATACCCGGTTATAAAAATCATATTAGCAACAAGAACGAGTGTTTCTTTTTCTCTTTTTATAGCAATAGCTTCAACAATAATAGAAATGTTTTGGATGATCGTTACTCCCAGCAAAAGCAGCCAGATCATAAAACTATATTCGGGTGTTTTAAAATAAAAATAAATAAGCGGTACTATATTCAATATGATGGCAGTGATCAAAAAGCTTTTTTTATTTTCTTTTATCCAGGCAATGATAGTATGGTTAGATGCTGAAAGGATTATTGATGGCAGACCGAATAATCCGAACACGCTCAAAACATTTACATACAGCCATATCGATTGGTATAGGCCGTATTGTTCATAAGATAATCTTCTTGCGTACAGGAAAAGTATAAAGAACTGAACACAAACCCGCATCAGCTTACTCGTAATTAGTAAGAATGATCTTTTGGCAAATTTGCCGGAGATATCTTTTAATATATCCTGATTAGCTGTTTCTTTTATTGACATTTTACAAGGCATGATCGTTGCTTGTTGCAACGACGGTAATATTATCGTATTCAACAAAAGTAGACAACAATATTATAAGATACCTGCAATTCATTCCTTACTTTTATTTAAATTGATATTGTATGTTTTTTATTCTTTCAAAAATATTTGCGTGGCTGATCTTTCCTTTGTCCTGGATCATCCTTATTTTATTGTGGCGTGTTATTGCCAGATCGGAAAAAAGAAAAAAAGAACTGTTGATAACAGCGATCGCGATCTTTTTGATCTTTACTAATGTATGGGTGCTAAAATGCTTTGCTACTATCTGGGATATTGCTCCAACAGAACTTCCTGCCAATGAAAAATACAGTTGTGGTATTTTATTGGGTGGCTTTAGTAGTTCGGATGATAATGGAAATGGTTATTTCAATTTATCTGCCGATAGGTTTATTCAGGCCGTTAAATTATACAAGGAAGGTAAAATTGAACATGTATTGGTAACCGGTGGAAATGGCAATTTAACCGGTGGCAAATTTCGCGAAGGAGTATGGGTTAAAGGACAGTTATTGGCAGTAGGTATTCCAGACAATGCGATATTGATCGAAAATAATTCCAGGAACACATTAGAGAATGCTGAATTTTCTAAGAAATTGCTTGATTCTGCTAATTTGCAACCTCCTTATGTACTGGTTACCTCTGCTTTTCACATGCGCCGGGCCTCGTGGATCTTTAAAAAAGAGGGGATGGATATAGTTCCTTTTTCTGCAAATTATTTAACACGGGGAGATGACTTTACTATTGGTTATCTGTTGCCACAAATAGAAGCAATGGATATGTGGGCCATTTACATAAAAGAAGTGATCGGGTATTTTGTCTATAAAATGGAATTTAAACGCCTCACAACTAAATAGTTACGAGTTGTAAATTTTTTCTACAGGGCGTTAAAAAAAGTCAATAATAATTATATAAATATTACATAATTATCATACCTTTGCCGCCCGAAAAAGAACCTTTTCTTTTTTGAACATTTCCCACAAGGCCCAAAAAGAGATCTCCTGTGAGATCCGCCAGTAGGGAGTAACTCAATAAGTTATGTAATGCCAAAGCAAAAAACCAACTCAAGCGCAAAGAAGCGCTTTAAAGTTACCGGTACCGGTAAAATCATGTTTCAAAAACCCTTCAAACGTCACATCCTGACAAAAAAATCTAAGACACGTAAGCGTCATTTAGGTAAAGATGGCCAGGTTCACGCAACAAACATGGATTTTGTAAAACGTATGTTACGTCTTAAATAAGCCGGACTACAAAAAGTAACTCAATTTTAAAAAATTTAAACTAATTAGATATGCCACGTTCAGTAAATGCAGTAGCATCAAGAGCACGCCGCAAAAGGATCTTAAAAGCGGCAAAAGGTTATTACGGTAAACGTAAAAATGTATATACCGTTGCCAAAAACGTAATGGAAAAAGGTTTAACGTATAGCTACGTTGGCCGTAAATTAAAGAAAAGAGAATACCGTACTTTATGGATTGCACGTATCAATGCGGCTGTAAGAGCAGAAGGTATTACTTACAGCGAGTTCATCCATAAATTAGCTGCAAAAAATATCGATATGAATCGTAAAGTTTTAGCTGACCTTGCTATGAACGAACCGGAAAGTTTCAAGATCCTGGTTAATTCAGTAAAATAAGGATCAATATTATATTGTTATTAAAAGCGGATGTATATCCGCTTTTTTTGTGGGTACTAAATTAAATTTCCTTAATTTGGCTGAAAATTAATCTTAAAAATAATCTCCCATGAATGAACAAATTACAGTCAATGAAATTTTCACAAAATCCCGGGCAGACTTAAAAGGCCAGTGGGGATCGGCAATTGGTATTGCCTTATTGTATTACATTATTACTGGTTCCATAGGCCTTATTCCTAAAGTAGGTTTCCTGGAATTTTTAATTACAGGGCCATTTATGCTGGGACTAACGTTTGTCTTTTTGAACCTGGTTGATAAAAAAGATTTTGGCGTTAATCAATTATTTGATGGCTTTAAAATTAATTTCGGCAAATCATTCCTTGCTTATCTTTTAATGATACTGTTTGTTTTTTTATGGGCATTATTGTTGATCATTCCCGGGATAATTGCGCTAATAGGATATAGCCAGACCTTCTTTATCCTGGCAGAAAATCCTTCAATAGAACCTATGGAGGCTTTAAGAAAAAGTAAAGCTATAATGGATGGTCATAAAATGGAGTATTTTATGCTAGGCCTGGCGCTATTTGGATTATTTATTCTGGGTATATTAACATTGGGCATCGCCTGGTTCTGGCTATTGCCTTTTGCCGAAACCTGCAAAACCAATTTTTACAGAAAACTAGTTCCCGAAAATGAGATCGATCTGGATTATAAAGGAGAAGCCAAGTAGTATTGTACTCAAATCGATCAACTACTGTTAAATAAAGATAATATTCTTACCGGGTGCAAAAATTTGCACCCGTTTTTATTTGTTGCTTGTTGCATTCAATTACATTTGCATCAAAATTATAAAACCCATTATAATAGATGAATACAAGCTATAATGACCTTGTTCAACAGACCTTCAATTTTCCTCAAGAAGATTTTAAAGTAAAGGACAATTACCTGCAGTATAACGACCTTGATGTAAAAGCGCTGATCGACAAATACGGTACCCCATTAAAGCTTACTTATTTACCTAAGATCGGGATGCAGATCAATAAGGCGAAAAAGATGTTTGAAGCTGCTTTTAAAAAGCACCGCTACGAAGGAAAATATAATTATTGCTATTGCACAAAAAGCTCTCACTTTTCTTTTATTGTTGAAGAAGCGCTCAAACATAATATCCACCTGGAAACTTCTTATGCGTATGATATCGATATCATCAATAAGCTGTACGAGAAAAGAAAGATCACTAAAGACATATTCGTTATCTGTAACGGATATAAACAAAAGCCTTACACACAACGTATCACACGTTTATTAAATACCGGCTTTAAAAATGTTATTCCGGTATTAGATAATAAAGAAGAATTGAAAGCTTATAAAAAAGGCGTAAAAGTACCTTTTAAATTAGGCATCAGGGTAGCCGCGGAAGAAGAACCTAATTTCCCTTTTTATACCTCACGTTTAGGCATGCGCGCTAAAGATATTTTGGAGTTTTATGTTGATGAGATCGAAGGATATGAAGATAAGTTCCAGTTAAAAATGCTGCATATCTTTTTAAATAAAGGTATTAAGGATGATGTGTATTACTGGAGTGAATTGAATAAAGTGATCAACTTATACTGCCAGTTAAAAAAGATCTGTCCTGAATTGGATTCAATTAATATTGGCGGCGGTTTCCCTATCAAACACTCGCTGGGCTTCGAATATGATTACCAGTTCATGATCAACGAGATCGTTCGTAATATTAAAGTAGCCTGCAAAAGAAACAATGTGCAGATGCCGGATATATTTACAGAATTTGGAAGTTACACAGTGGGAGAAAGCATGGCACATATCTATAGCGTAATAGGCGAGAAGATGCAGAACGATCGTGAGATATGGTACATGATCGATTCATCTTTCATCACCACTTTGCCCGATACCTGGGGGATAGGCGAAAAATTCTTAATGCTTCCCATCAATAAATGGAAAGATGATTACCAGCGGGTAACGCTGGGCGGTATCACCTGTGATAGCCATGATTATTATGATTCGGAAGAGCATATCAACGAAGTGTTCTTACCAAAACTATCAACAGAAAAAGGCGCAGAGCCACTATACGTAGGGTTCTTCCATACAGGCGCTTACCAGGATCAGATCAGCGGATACGGCGGCATCAAACACTGTTTAATCCCATCTCCAAAACATATCATTGTAGAGAAAGATAAAAATGGCAAACTGGTAGATTGGGTGTACGCTAAGGAACAATCTGCGCAGAGTATGCTGAAGATATTAGGGTACATGTAGGAATTAGGAATGAAGAATTTCAAATTAATAATTATTAATTAATAATAAAGAAATAAAGAGGAAAGTATTAACGCAATGTGTTTAATACTTTCTCTTCGCATTACCACCAGTAACTGCATAAGCCGCCTCTTTTACTTCGGTTCATCCGCAGGATGAATTGAAGTAAAGTGCAAAGCGATTTTTTTTCAAAGGAGTAAAAGCAGCGGCGTTGCAGTTACGAGGCCTGCCGGCCTGAGACAAAAGCTTTGATTCATTTGATCGACTAAAAACAGAAAACCCTCCCTAAGAATAAGGAGGGTTTAATCTAACCAACTGAACTTTACGCATAGTTATGAAACCAAGCTTTATTGAATATTAATTTCTTTACTGGCTTCTTTCACTTCTTCTTTTTTAGGAAGCGTTACTAAAAGAATACCATTTTCGTATTTAGCGCTGATGTTAGTACCATCAATTTTGTCATCTACATTAAAGCTGCGTTTAAAGCTTTTAGTAGTAAATTCTTTTCTGATCGATTTTACAGTTTCTGTTGTTGTTTCTTCTTTCTTTTCTGCACTGATGGTTAATAATTTACCATCTAATTTCAAATTGAAATCTGTTTTGTTCCATCCTGGTGCAGCAACTTCCAATTGATAGGCGGCTGTTTTCTCAACGATATTTACCGGAGGAAAACCCAATACATCTTCACGAATTGCTTTACCAAATGTTGCAGGAAAATCATTAAATATTTCATTTACAAAACCATCGAATGATCTGCCGTGTTGGTTGTTTACTTTTACTAGTGTCATAGCTATTGTTTTTTATGTTTTTAAAATTATTGTTCTTACCAACGTAGCTTCAAATGGCATTCCAAGCTAAAAAACTAGGTAAATTGTCTTAATCGATTGAAATTAAAGGACATAATGTCTTTTTTACTTCAATTGATACGTCATTTAGTCTGATTTGTCATCGAAAAGTCTAATTTTAAATACATTGATACTTATCGATACATTTGTCATTTGAAGGTTGTATTTTTGTACCGAAATAATAAAAAAATAGCAAAATATGTATCCACAAGAGATAGTAATACCGATGAAAGCAGAGTTAACAGCACATGGTTTCGATGAAATGCTGAGTGCCACCGATGTTAACAAAGTAATTGAAGAAAAAGGAACGGCTTTAGTAGTCATTAATTCAGTTTGTGGGTGCAGTGCAGGTACAGCAAGACCGGGCGTTTTAATGGCGGTACATAACAGTGCAAAAAAACCCGATCATTTAACTACCAGCTTTGCAGGTTTTGATGTAGAAGCAGTAAAACAGATCAGGGAACATTTGTTGCCTTATCCTCCATCATCACCATCCATTGCGTTATTTAAAGATGGCCGGTTGGTTCATTTTATTGAAAGACATATGATCGAAGGAAGAAGTGCTCAAATGATAGCAGAAAACCTGATCGGTGCTTTTGAGCAACATTGTAATTAAGAATTTGCCGTCAGCTCGGCATTTGTTCATGATAGATTGATGGGTTAGTAAATGCAATCCCGTGGGAATGGATCCTGCGGGATTTTTTATTACTGTCCAGTAAAGGTATAACGCTGAAGTGAGTGACACAATGATATTGAATAAAGATCAAATGCCGCCAATCAAAAATTACCTTTCCAACAGCAAATAATTGAATATATTGCGCCTCGATTTTTTACTTTTTAATTAATAGGATGTATCCCAATTTATATTACGTTTTCAAAGACTGGTTTGGTGTAGACTGGAAATCACTTGGTTTCTTAAATACTTTCGGCTTAATGGTAGCGGTGGCTTTTGTTGCATCGGCAGCTGTATTATCAAGTGAATTAAAGCGCAAGGAATCGCAGGGCTTATTAGCGCCACGGGAAGAAACGATCATGATCGGCGAACCTGCCCATTTTTCTGAATTATTTTTTAATTTCTTCATAGGCTTTTTGTTTGCCTATAAATTGGTTGGCGTATTTTTTAATAAGCCTGATGATATGAATCCGCAGGATTATATTTTTTCTTCATCTGGTAATTTTATAGCAGGGATATTATTGGGCGGCATCTTAGCCGCCGCTAAATGGTGGGAGAGAAATAAGCAAAAATTAAAAGAGCCGGAAGAGCGTTCTATCCGCATCTGGCCACATGATAGAGTAGGTGATATCGTGATCATCGCTTTGATATTTGGGATAATTGGCGCGAAACTTTTTGATGACCTTGAGAATTGGAGTGATTTTATCCAGCATCCTATCGAGCGTTTGTTCTCTGCAAGTGGTTTAACTTTTTATGGAGGGTTGATATTAGCTGCGATTGCCGTATGCTGGTATGCGTATAAAAAAGGAATTACCATTGTGCACCTGGTGGATGCAGCGGGGCCGGCTTTAATGATCGCTTATGCTATTGGTCGCATTGGCTGCCAGGTTTCCGGCGATGGTGATTGGGGTATTTATAACAGCGCTTATGTTATCAATCAAAATACAAAAGTAGTAGCCGCGGCACCGGGAGATTATGAAAAAAATCTGCAGAAATACAGTACTTATTTTTTAAATGGAAGCGTAATTGATTCAGGTTCTTCAGCACCTGTGTATGTTACCGATAGAAAGGATGAGAGCCTGGATAAAGTGCCGCATGCGTATTTTAAAGCGCCTTCGTTTATACCTACCTGGATGGTTGCCTATAACTTCCCTCAAAATGTAAACAGCGATGGTATTAAAATACCGGGCATAACAGATGATCATAACAGGGCGTTGCCGCAGCCAGTTTTTCCTACTTCTTTTTATGAGACGGTTATTTGTCTTTTCTTATTCTTGTTTTTATGGTCGATCAGGAAAAAAATATTTGTGCCTGGAGAAATGTTTGGCATATACCTGATATTAAATGGATTAGAAAGGTTTCTTATAGAAAAAATGCGGGTGAATAATGAGTACCATTTCCTCGGAATTAATCCAAGCCAGGCGCAGATCATTTCTTTCGGACTCATAATTGCCGGAATTATTTTAATTTTAATCATGACAAGAAAAGCAAAAAAAGACGCTATTCTTCCTTCTTAAATTATCATTCTTAATTAAACAATATGCCATCTTTTGATTTTGCCAGTAAAGTAGATCTTCAAACACTCGATAACGCTATCAACGTAGTCAATAAAGAGATCACCAATCGTTTTGATTTTAAGGGTTCTCATGTAGTGATCGAATTGAATAAAAAGGATCTTAAACTAAACCTTGAAGCTGATAGTGAAATGAAGATCGATCAGATAACCGATGTGCTGATCAGCAGGAGCATGAAGCAGGGGCTTG
>DATHHR010000031.1:0-4372 GCA_035317105.1 Ferruginibacter sp.
AAGATTAAAAGCAGGTTATCTGGTTAGAGAAGCATTACCCGCATTCATCATTCATGGAAATAAAGGCTCATTTTTAAAAAGCCGTGCCGATGTGCAGGAAGCCTGCCTGATAGCCGGGATAAAACCCAACACAACAGATTGGGGAACAGAACCTGTAGCAGAAAAAGGTTTACTGCATACAGAAAAAGATGGCAAAATAATTCGCGAAAAAATAACTTCTTTGCAAGGGAATTACTATGATTATTATGATGCAGCCTATAAAGCGTTAACAAGAGATAGTGCAATGCCAGTAACGGTTAATGAGGGTATTAATGTAATGCGGATAATTGAAGCGGCCATCAAAAGCAGCAATGGAAGTATTATTATTAAATTATAATTTATTCTAAAAGAGGTTAGGCCAAATATTTGTAATAAATTCAATTTCAAAACTAAAAACTTAAAATAAAAAATAATGGCAACAAGAAAATGGGTCATCGATCCAACACATAGTGAGGTTCAGTTTAAAGTGAAACATTTAATGATAACTACAGTAACGGGTAGCTTTGACAAATTTGAAGCAAGTATCGAAACAGACAATGAAGATTTTTCTAAGGCGAAAATTAATTTCTCTGCAGATACGGCTTCTGTCTTAACCGGCAATGCTGATAGAGATAATCATTTAAAAAGTCCTGATTTTTTTGATGTAGAAAAATATCCAAAACTAACTTTTGTTGCAACTAAATATGAAAGTGTAGATAATGATGGCTCCTATGAATTGTATGGCGGCCTAACCATTCACGGCGTTACAAAAAATATACGTTTAGATGTTGAATTCGGCGGCGTAGCAAAAGATCCATGGGGCAATGTAAAAGCGGGTTTCACTATCAACGGAAAAATAAACAGGAAAGATTTCGGCCTGGTATGGAATGCGCCAACAGAAGCAGGCGGGGTATTGGTCAGTGAAGATGTTAGAATTGCTTGTGAGATACAATTGATAGAACAACAATAAAATTCAAAAGTGAAAAGTCAAAACCTAAAAGTAGTGAAGCGCATTTCACTTATGGGTTTTGACTTTTCACTTATTACTTATTTAGTGTCAAACCAAACTCTCGCCCCATCATTCGGGTCGCCATTATAATTGATGGTTAGCTCTTCGCCTTTTTCAATTACTCGCACTGTTTCTATTAGTATCGTATCGTCTTCAAAATCCATAAAGTATTCGCAATTGCTTTTGTAGCTGTGGTTGTACATGGGGATCAGGCCAAGCGCCATGCAACATTTGTCTTGCTGCTTACCCCATAAAAAGATATAATCATGCAGCAGGGTTTTATCGAGGTGTTCCTTGTCTTCCTTTTTCATCACAATAACAGGCGATATTTCAATGACCGTATTGGCCGGGATCCGTTCTTTTGTAAACACTCCTTTGCCCATTTGTGGCGTTTTTTCTATAAATAAATAAGGCTTTATCATAACATCTGCTTAAGATTAAATTAGGTAAATTGCGGCACCTAATAGACGGCGAATTTAACACAAAGTAGATATGTCAGCAGAACTTGAAAAAATGGAACTTCAGGAACAGTTTGAAGAAGCGATGGCATCGCAGGATAAACTACGTATCCAGGAGTTTTTAAACGATCAGAACATTAGCGATATCGTTGAACTCATATATGATAATGAAGTGTATGAGGGCCAGATAATCACCGAGATATCTGTAACCCGTGCCGCGGCTGTTTTTAAAATATTAGAACTGCCTACGCAGAAAAAGCTGATCAAAGAATTACCGGCTTTTAAAACAGCTGAGTTATTCAATGAATTGCCTGCGGATGACCGTACCGCTTTTTTGAGCGAGTTGCCAAGCAATGCGGTAAGGGAATTAATAAAAACATTGGATCCGGAAGAACGTAAAATAACCTTATCGTTATTAGGCTATCCTGAAGGAAGCGTGGGCAGGTTGATGACACCCGATTATGTGTACGTGTACGAAAATGATACAGTAGAAGATGTAATAACGACCATCAGGCATTTTGCTAAGAATAGCGAAACGATCGACGTGATCTATGTGATCAATACCAAGGGAGAATTATTAGATGATATCAGGATCAGGGATTTTATTTTGGCTGCACCCGGTACAAAAGTGAGCGAGCTGATGGATGAACGATACATTGCATTGAATGCAGAAGATGACCAGGAAACTGCTAACGAAGCTTTCAAAATGAATAACCGCGTGGCTTTACCCGTTGTGAGCAGAAGTCATAAATTATTAGGGATTGTAACCATCGATGACGTTTTATGGGTTGCCAATGAAGAATTTAGTGAGGATATTCAAAAGATCGGGGGTACGGAAGCGTTAGACGAGCCCTACCTCAACATGAACATTTTTAAACTGGTAAGAAAAAGAGCCAGCTGGCTGATCGTATTGTTTTTAAGTGAAATGCTAACGGCTACGGCTATGCAGCATTTTAGCAAAGAAATTGAAGCGGCAACAGTATTGGCATTATTTATTCCTTTGATCATGAGTAGTGGCGGTAATAGCGGGTCGCAGGCTTCTACCTTGATCATACAGGCAATGGCACTGGGAGAAATAAAATTATTAGATTGGTGGAAAGTGATGAGAAGAGAATTGATGTCTGGCGTAATGCTGGGTTTAATATTAGGCACGATCGGTTTTTTCCGTATCATGCTCTGGCAGCATTTGCATTTGTATGATTATGGTATGTATTATGAAAGAGTAGCACTGGTTATTTTCTTTTCATTGATAGGTATTGTATTGTGGGGAAGCCTCATGGGCTCTATGTTACCGATCATTTTAAAGAGCCTGAAACTCGATCCTGCTACTTCTTCAGCGCCATTTGTGGCTACTTTGGTGGATGTTACCGGGATCGTTATATACTTTTCGGTGGCATATGTGTTTTTGCAGGGGCTTTTGATACATTAAAAGGATTAAAAATTTACAATAAAAAATGCTTTACTTTAAGTTCCGATGGGCCATAAAGTAAAGCATTTTTGCTAAATTGCACAATCGGTTACGGGGTTTGGACAAAGCCAAATAGTAGTAATAAAGACGAAATGTGCGACGCCACTGAAGTTCAATAGTATTGCGATTGCCGGGTTAATAATTTCTTATCTAAAAAGAACATAAAATATGTGTGGAATTGTAGGATACACGGGCTATAGAGAAGCTTACCCGATCGTGATCAAAGGATTAAAAAGATTAGAATACAGGGGCTACGATAGCACAGGTGTTGCCTTGTTGAACGGCGGCTTAAAAGTATACAAGAAAAAAGGCCGCGTTGCTGAATTGGAAGAAGCATTGGTAGGAAAAGACCTTCACTCATTTACAGGTATCGGACATACACGCTGGGCAACGCATGGCGAGCCAAGTGATAGAAATGCGCATCCGCATTCTTCTGCAAGTGGTAAACTGGCAATGATACACAATGGGATCATTGAGAACTATGCACAGTTAAAACAAGAGCTGACAAAAAAAGGCTACACTTTTAAAAGCGATACCGACTCAGAAGTTTTATTAAATTTTATTGAAGACATCAAAGAAAATAACCATTGCGACCTTGAAGAAGCAGTGCGCGTTGCATTGAAAAGAGTTACAGGCGCCTATGTTATTTTGTTATTGGATGAAAGCAAGCCTGATACAATTATTGCTGCAAGAAAAGGTAGTCCGTTGGTGATCGGCATAGGTAAAGGCGAACATTTTTTAGGTTCGGATGCTTCACCAATGTTAGAATACACCAAAGAAGTAGTGTATGTAAACGATTATGAATTGGCGATCATCACACCCGATCAGCTGATCCTTAAAAATTTAGGGAACGAAAAGATCACACCATTTATTACCAAGCTTGATATGGAACTGGCTGCTATTGAAAAAGGCGGCTACGAACATTTTATGCTGAAAGAAATATTTGAACAGCCAAGTACGATCTATGATTGCTTACGCGGACGGTTAGACGCGAATGCCGGAACGATCACTATGGCAGGCGTTGAAAAAAATATTGAAGCATTTAAAAATGCGGGCCGCATTATCATCGTAGCCTGTGGCACAAGCTGGCATGCTGGTTTAATAGCTGAATATATTATCGAAGAGCTTTGCCGCATTCCGGTTGAAGTAGAATATGCTTCCGAGTTTCGTTACCGTAACCCTGTCATTAATAAAGGCGATATTATTATCGCTGTATCTCAAAGTGGTGAAACGGCCGATACATTAGTAGCTATCGAAAAAGCAAAAGAGCAAGGTGCTATCATTTTTGGTGTGGTGAATGTAGTAGGGTCTTCTATTGCAAGAATTAGCGATGGCGGTGCATATACACATGCTGGTCCCGAAATTGGCGTTGCATCCACTAAGGCATTTACCGGCCAGTTAGCCGTGTTGACAATGATG
>DATHHR010000032.1:0-15805 GCA_035317105.1 Ferruginibacter sp.
TAATTTTGGCTGATGAAGAAGTTTATTGCGATCGTTCTTTTAGTTTTTTTGATGAGCTGCAAGACAAAGTACGCTAATCCGCATATTGTGATCCATAGCAATTATGGAGATATCGAAATAGAGCTTTTTGCAAAACAGGCACCAAAAACGGTAGCCGCATTTTTGGCATATGTTGATTCAGGATTTTATGATAACAGCAGTTTTTACCGTGTGTTGTTGACAGAAGGTTTAACGACCGATGATAATATTGGATTGATACAAGGCGGTATCTGGCAAACCGACCCCAAACATCTTGTCAAAATTCCTGGGATCGTACACGAGTCAACAAAGCAAACCGGTTTATCACATACCGATGGTACGATCTCTCTTGCAAGATCAACGCCCGGCTCTGCCAATACAGAATTTTTTATTTGCATCGGCGATCAAACACAATTGGATTATGGCAATACCATGCAAGGCGGAGATGGACAAGGCTTTGCCGCTTTTGGCAGAGTGGTGAAAGGTATGAGTATCGTTCGGAAAATTCAGGAACAGCCGAGTAATGGTGAAAGCTTTACTGGCAAGATCCTTATCTATTCAATAGAAAAATTATAGGCTTAAGCTTTCCATTCTTTTCGTTGTACTAATAATTCTTTTTCAATTGCCGGAGATATAGATGCATGTAATTCATTGGTTGGCCAATGAGAGAACAATTCTTTTTTTATATCGTAATCTATGAATAAAGTTGTCTCTAAAATTGGCTCATGATCGGAAGTAATATCAGTGATAATAAAACGCCAATATGTTTCTTCAAATACAGATTCTATTTTAAAGTGATAATTATTCCCTTGAGGTTTTACATACAAAAAACTGTTTTTCCAGATCATACACAAAGATTTTTGACAATATAATAAAGTTAGGTGATGAATATATAACGTATTAACAAGCTATCTAATATACAGGCGCACATTTAATCCACAGAAGCGACATAAACCTGTGAAAAAGGTGTGAATAACTATGCTTTTTCGGTGTACATCATGAAATGTTTCTTTTACCTTGTTCCATTATATTTGCCATCCTACTAAACTATTGTTACTGTGCGTTTAAAGAGCTTAGAAATTAAAGGATTTAAGAGTTTTGCCGATAAAACCGTTCTCAATTTTGATGAAGGCATTACCGGTGTTATCGGTCCCAATGGCTGTGGTAAAAGCAATATTATCGATAGTATCCGCTGGGTAATTGGTGAGCATAAGATCAGCAATTTACGTAGTGAGAACTTAGAGAGTCTTGTCTTCAATGGCTCTAAAACACGTAGTGCCAGCGGTTTGGCAGAAGTGAGTCTTACCTTTGAAAACACAAAGAACCTTTTACCTACCGAATTTAATACGGTTACGGTTACACGTAAATACTACAAGAACGGCGAAAGTGAATATCGTTTGAACGATGTTGCCTGCCGCTTAAAAGACATCCACAACCTTTTCATGGATACCGGTGTTAGCACAGACAGCTATGCGATCATTGAATTAGGGATGGTGGATGATATCATCAAGGATAAAGAGAACAGCCGCCGTAAAATGTTAGAACAGGCTGCCGGTATCACTATCTACAAAACCCGTAAAAAAGAAGCTAAACTTAAGCTGGATGCAACTGAACAGGATCTTGCCCGTATCGAGGATCTGTTGTTTGAGATCAATAACCAGTTAAAAAGCTTAGAAAGCCAGGCTAAAAAAGCAGAGAAATATTTTGAGATAAAGAAAGAATACAAAGAGGTTAGCATTGAATTGGCTAAAGCTTCTTTGGAAGGCTTTAATATTACCTACCGTAACCTGAATGAACAACAACAGGCCGAAGTTGATAAACGTATTGAATTGGAAACAGCTATTGCTGTTGAAGATGCAGCGTTGCAACAGGAAAAATTGGCGTTTGTAGAAAAGGAAAAAGCTTTGCAGCAAATGCAACATGCTTTCAACGAAATGTTGAGCACTGTCCGCAATAAAGAAAGCGAAAAAAGCTTAACGGCTCAACGTTTACAACACCTTAAAGAAAAAGAATTCAGCCTGAATGAATTTTTGCAAAAAGCAAGCGGACAATTAACCGGACTTGATGAAAGCATTCAATTCACCAGCATCCAGATAAAAGATGAAGAAGTAAAGCTGGAAGAATTTGAAGGCAAACTGGACGAACTAAAAAATGCGGTAGAAGATAAGCGTAAAGTGTTTGATGAAAAGAGAAGCAGCATCGATTCATTAAGAAAAGAGAACCAGGCTATTCAACGTACGCAATTCGAAGCAGAGAAAAATGTTGCTGTCGCAGATACCAGCATTCAAAATTTACAAAGAACCGTTGCGCAGATCGAAGAAGAAAAAACACAACGCCAAACGCAGATACAACAGGTAGAAGCTGAGAAAAAGATCAAGACAGAAGAATTAGAGCAAAGAAAGGTAGACCTGCAACAATTACAGGATCACCATGAATTCACAAAAGAGCAAATTTTACAAACACAAAATGTGTTGGAAAATTTGCGCAGTGAATTAGCTGAAGAAAGCAGAAAATTAGATAGCAAAAAGAACGAGCATGCTTTATTAAAAAGCCTGATCGATTCAATGGAAGGTTATCCTGAAAGTGTTAAGTTCTTACATAAAAATAAAGACTGGAACCACGAAGCTCCTTTGCTGAGTGATATCATCTATGTAAAAGAAGAGTATCGCGCAGCGGTAGAAAATGTTTTGGAACCATACCTGAATTATTATGTCGTTAATAATTTGGAAGAAGGATTGCAAGCGGTTCATTTGTTAGACAATAACAAAAAAGGCAAAGCGAATTTCTTCTTACAAGATAAATTCACTGGTTTTGAAGAAGCGCATCAACCTGCGGGAACAATTGCTGCATTGAGTGTTGTTGAGATCGATGGTAAATATGCTAATCTTGCCAAACACTTATTAGGCAATGTTTTTATCGCTGAAAATGAAGAAGCATTACGCAATAGTAATGGTGCGGTTGTTTTAGAAAAAACGGGTAAATACGTAAAAGGTAAATACTCATTGACTGGTGGTAGCGTTGGTTTATTCGAAGGTAAAAAGATCGGCCGCGCTAAGAACTTAGAAAAATTAATTGAAAGCATTACCGAACAGGAAGTTGTGGTGGCTACTTTAAAAGAAACCATACAGGCCCGCCAGAATGAAGTGATTGCTTTTAACGAAGGCTTAAAAGATAATGCGATCAAACAAACACAGCAGGATATCAATAACCTGACCAATCTTGTTTTTTCTTTACAAAATAAGATCGAGAATTTATATCATTTAGAAGAAACAAGCAGTGCAAGAATTGAAGACCTGCAACATCAATTAGAAACAAATCGCGAAGCGATATCCAGTACGAGAGATGAGCTGGAAAAATTCAATACACAATTAGAAGAACTGGGCGATAAGCTGCAGGCGATCGAACAGGATTATGCTACGGCAGAACAGGAATATACTTTTGCAACAGCTACTTATAATGATAGCAATTTACAATTCACTAAGCTGCAAAGTAAGATCACTTCATTGCAGCAGGAATTTGAATTTAAGAGTAATCAATTGAATGACCTCAAAGTTCAGGTTGAAAATAGCACGGCGCAATTAAGCGAAGCATCAGGAAGCATTACTGAAACTGCTGATGCATTAACTGAAGTAGAAGCTTTATTGGTAACGATGTTACAAAATAAAGAAGTAGAAGAGTTGAAATTGAACGAAGCAGATCAGGCATATTACAATATCCGTAATATTTTATCTGAGAAAGAAAGTGAGCTTCGCCACAAGCAAAAATCTAAAGAAGGTATTGACCATATACTGAATGAGATAAAGGATAAATTATCTGAATTGAAATTGCAATTGGCAGGAATGAAGGAAAGGTTGAACGTTGAGTTCAAGATCGATCTGGATGCCATTATCGATGAAGCAAGAACAGGCGATACACCTTTGGAAGAATTGCAGGCAAGCAACGAAAAAATGCGCAAGCGTTTAGAAAATATTGGAGAGATCAATCCTACAGCCATCGAAGCGTACACGGAAATGAAAAAACGGTACGAGTTCATCATGGAGCAAAAGAATGACCTTGTTACTGCGAAGGATAGTTTAATGCTAACGATCCAGGAAGTAGAAGCAACGGCCAACCAACAGTTCCTTGATACCTTCAATAAAGTAAGAGAAAATTTCCAGAAGGTATTTAAGGCATTATTTACGGAAGATGATACAGCGGATATGGTATTGGTAGACCCTGAAAATTTAGCAGAAACCGGTATTGATATCGTAGCTAAACCAAAAGGTAAGCGTCCAAGCAGTATTGGTCAGCTTAGTGGAGGAGAAAAAACATTAACGGCAACAGCATTGTTGTTCTCTATCTACCTGATCAAACCAGCCCCGTTCTGTATCCTGGATGAGGTTGATGCACCGCTGGATGATGCCAACGTTGGTAAATTCACCAATATGATCAAACAATTCAGTCAGAACTCTCAGTTCATTATCGTTACGCACAATAAAATGACGATGAGTGCTGTTGATGTGATCTATGGTGTTACCATGCAGGAACCAGGTGTAAGTAAGTTGGTGCCCGTGGATTTTAGAAGTCTGAATTAATTAATAATTAGTAATTAAAAATTAATAAATGAGCCCTGTATTTTCAGGGCTCTTGTTTTATAGTTTAATTTTTAATTTGGAAGAATTACTAATTATTAATTCTTAATTATTAATTCAAAATGTATTTTTACTCTTTAAATTATGTCTGCAGATAAAATTATCAATGATTGGAAAAAGAAGACTTTCAAACCGGTGTATTGGTTAGAAGGCGAGGAGGATTATTTTATAGACCAGGCAATGAATTACGCCGAGCATAAAATACTGCCTGAAAGCGAAGCCAGTTTTAACCTGACTGTTTTTTACGGCAAAGATGCTATTTGGAGCGAAGTGATCAATGCCTGCAGGCGTTATCCGATGTTTGCTGAAAAACAAGTCGTGTTACTAAAAGAGGCGCAACAAATGCGTGACCTGGAAAAGCTGGAAGGCTACATGGATAATCCCCTGGCCTCTACCATATTTGTTGTCAGTCATAAAGAAAAGACGCTCGATAAAAGAAAAGCGCTTTATAAATCCATTAAAAAGGCCGGAGAAATATTTACTTCTGAAAAGATCAAGGAATATAAATTAGTAGAGTGGGTAGGCGGGTATATTCAATCGCAGGGATTTACTGCTTCGCAGAAAGCAGTAGTACTGTTGGCAGAACATATAGGTAATGACCTTAGCCGTATTGCCAATGAGATCGATAAGATCGTGGTAAATATCGGTGCTAAAAAAAATATTACGGAAGATGATATTGAAAAATACGTTGGTGTAAGTAAAGAGTACAATGTGTTTGAATTGCAAGATGCATTAGCGAAAAAGAACCTGGCAAAAGCAATACGCATTATTCAATATTTTGAAAGCAATCCTAAAGCCGCACCCATACAGCTTATCCTGCCTGCTTTGTATGGTTATTTTAGTAAAATATATGCCATGTTCGGTATGGTAGATAGAAGCGAGGCTGGTGTAAAATCCTTATTCTATAATAATCCTTTTGCGGCTAAACAAGCTATTGAAACGGCGAAAATCTATTCTTACAGTGGAGTTGAGCAGGCCCTGTTGTTATTGCATCAGTATAATTTAAAAAGCGTAGGCGTAAATGATACGGGAACAAGCGATGCTTCTTTATTGAAAGAATTAGTCGTTAAGCTAATGATGAATTAAAATAAAAGACAGCGTTCTTCCGGGATAAATAGCTATATTTTTTTTAAGAATTTATTGATTGGTTTTTCAACAAACCGGTAGCTCGCTACTGACAACAGTACAAATACAGTTATTATCAGTAAGGGTAATAAAAAATCAAATCTTCCCCAGCTTGCCGCATATTTATTAATAAGTATCAATCCTATTTCCTGGTGAATAAGGTATAAGGTATAAGAGGCCAATCCTATATTAGTAATGAATGGATAGTTAAGCCAGCGAAGCAATCCAGGAAAATAAACAAAGATCCAGAATACAACAAACAATAACAAATAGATTGACCGTATTGTCAGATCGTAAGATGAATATTTTAACAGTAGTGCAGCTGCTATAAAAAGAGTAATGATCGTATACTTATCTCCTTCTCTAAAATATAATTTAAAAAACAATACGCCAATTAAAAACCATAAGCCATAGAAGCTAATATTAAATTCGTTCACAATAAACTCAATTGCCGGTACCGGGAAGGCAGTTTTTGTAACATGCAATATAGTAAGGCCTTGTATATTTCCATAAAACAAGAATAAGAAATATAGCAAAATGGCTGTTATTGAAAAATTTTGTACAAACTTATCCGGCTTATAATAATAAAGCAGACTGGCAATAAAATAAAATTGAATTTCGGGCCATAACGACCAATAACTTAAGCTGGTATAATGCAGGCTGCTACTTCGATGAAGAATACTATCTAAAAGAGAAGGGCTAATAAATGTAAGGCTGCAAAAGAAATTAATTACTTCATGACTATTAGGAAATAAGTTATTGCTATCAAAAAAAATGCAAAATAATAAAGTAACCAAAGTGCAAATAAGCATTGGTGGAAACAATCGCATAAACCTCTTTTTCCAAAATTCGGTGATACTGTCGGTAATGGTTAGCGTGTAAGAAATAACGAAGCCTGATATGATGAAAAAGAACTGAACCCCCAAATCTCCGTGCCGGAAAAAATCATACTTCATTCCATAAGGGTATAAACTATGAGCGGGAGTTGCCCAGCCAGAATAATAATGAAATAAAACAACCATCGCTATCGCAAGAAACCGAAAGCTATCGAGTGTATTGATTCTATTGTTTTTTTGCATAGGAGAAAGTAGACTCAATAGTAATTAGCTGATTCAACACATGCCTTAGGCCAATGCTTCTGTAGCATTTAATTTATCTTTTGCCAACTGGTCTTTTAAAGCATCCAGGCCATTAAATTTTTGTTCGCTACGTAAGTATTTTTTTAATGTTACAGTGATCGTTTGTCCGTAAATATCTTCATCAAAATCAAAAATATTTACTTCGATGGCTCTTTTACTTCCATCTATGGTCGGACGAACACCAATATTCATCATACCTTTTAAAGCGCGGTGAAATGCAGATGGCTTGGGGTTTTCTACCGTATGGGCGATCTTTATCTCTACTGCATACACACCATTTCCGGGAACAAGCTTATGTTCATTTTCAATATGCAGGTTAGCTGTAGGATAGCCAATGGTTCTGCCTAATTTATTGCCTTCAATAACTTTACCGCTAAAAAAATATGGGTAACCCAGGCAGTCATTTGCTGTAGAAACATCGCCAGACAATATTGCTTCTCTTATTTTGGTAGAGCTGATCATTATATCCTGTAACATGTGAACTGGAATTTCGACCACTTTATAATTGAACTCAGCGCTTTTTTGTTCCAATAATGCATAATCACCTTTTCGGCCCTTCCCAAACTGATGGTCATGCCCAATGATGATGGTATGTGGATGGAATTTTTTCACTAAAAAATCAGCAATATATTCTTCAGCAGTTTGTTCAGCAAAATCAGCCGTAAATGGTACAATTACCAGGTTATCCAGCCCCTGATCCTGCAAAAGCACTATTTTCTCTTCCAAAGTGTTTAGTAACTGGATAGTAGGTTTATTAGTGGCCACCACCATTCGTGGATGGGGATGGAAAGTGATAATTACCGTTTCTCCCTTAACTTTGGCCGCCTCCTGCTTCATTAGCTGTATAATCTGCTGATGGCCAGTATGTACGCCGTCAAACGTACCAATGGTTATAATGGCATTTTTAAAAGCGGGGAGTTGTTCTATATTATTGTAAACCGTCATTTTTGATGGTGCAAATGTAGTTGATAATTGAAAATGGTTTATTGGGAATTGAAATTTAGTTTTGCAATACAATTTTAAATATGAGTCTTTATAGTAAGAGAGGGGTTTCTGCCCAAAAAGAAGAGGTCCATGCGGCTGTTGAACATTTAGATCATGGATTGTTTCCTCATGCGTTTTGTAAGGTTTATCCTGATTATTTGGGTCATGATGATAATTACGTAAGCGTAATGCATGCAGATGGTGCCGGTACTAAAAGTATCCTGGCTTATTTATATTGGAAAGAAACCGGGGATATTACCGTTTGGAAAGGAATAGCGCAGGATGCGATCGTGATGAACCTGGATGACCTGCTATGTGTAGGTATTTATGATAATATCGTTTTCAATTCAACGATAGATCGCAATAAAACAATTATTCCGGGCGAAGTTTTATCACAGGTGATCAATGGCTCTCAAAAATTGTTCGATGAATTAAAGGGTTATGGCATCAATATTCATTATTTAGGTGGTGAGACTGCCGATGTAGGGGATGTAGTACGTACAATTGCTGTAAACGGGACTATGACGAGCCGTTGGCCAAAAAATAAGATCATCAGTAATGAAAAAATAAAAGCGGGTGATGTAATTGTAGGTTTTGCGAGTTACGGACAATCAACGTACGAAACTGAATACAATAGTGGTTTAGGAAGCAATGGGTTAACAAGCGCAAGGCACGATGTATTGAGTAAATTTTATGCAGATAATTTTAAAGAAAGCTACAATACAGGATTGGATGAAGATGTAGTATATATCGGTAAACACAAATTAACTGATGCTGTAGAAGTGATGGGCTATAAAGGAATAACCATTGGTAAATTATTATTAAGTCCAACAAGAACCTATGCACCGGTAATGCGTGAGTTATTGGAAAATCATTTTGATAAATTACACGGCGTGATCCATTGCAGTGGTGGCGGACAAACCAAGTGCATGAAATATGTACCTGGCACAGTTCGTGTACTAAAAGATAACCTGTTTGAACCTCCTGTTATTTTTGATATCATCCAAAAAAATAGCGGCTCTAATAATAAGGAAATGTACGAGGTATTCAATATGGGCTGCCGCCTTGAAATATACTGCGATGCTAAAGATGCTGAGACAATGATAGCAGCTGCCAAAGGCTTTAAAATAGATGCACAGATAATCGGCAGGGTAGAAGAAAGTGTTAAAAAAGAACTGGTGATCAAACTTAAAAATGAAGCTATTGTTTATTAGTCTAACAAAGGCTAAATTTGCAATAGCGTAATAAAATAACAAACTACAATGGCTCAATCGATCATAGAATTAAAGAATGTAAATATTTACCAAAGTAACAGTCTTATTTTGGGCGATGTAAATATCTCTATTGATAAAGCAGAATTCGTTTACCTGGTTGGGAAAACCGGTACGGGTAAAAGCAGTTTGTTGAAAACACTATATGGCGATCTTGAACTGACCGAAGGTGAAGGATGGGTAGTAGGTTATAACTTAAGACAATTGAACTGGAAAAAAGTTCCTTTTTTGCGCCGTAACCTTGGCGTGGTGTTCCAGGATTTTCAATTACTGACGGATCGTAACGTGAACGATAATTTAAAATTCGTGTTAAGAGCTACAGGCTGGAAAGATGAAAAATTAATGGATGAAAAAATTGCGGATGTACTGGATAAAGTGGGATTGAAATCGAAAGGATTTAAAATGCCTTTTGTATTGAGTGGCGGAGAGCAACAACGTGTGGATATCGCAAGAGCCTTATTAAATTCTCCCAAGCTATTATTAGCAGATGAACCTACCGGAAACCTTGATCCTGAAACAAGCGATGAGATCATGCATTTATTATTCCATATCTGTAAAGATTACGGAACAGCGATCATTATGGCTACGCATGATTACCGCGTAATAAATAAATTTCCTGCAAGAACTATCAAGACAGAAAATACTAAAGTGATAGATAATGCCAGTGTTGCTAATGTATCCATGAGATAAGCTCCCGGGCATGCTGTTCATTGTTATAATATTTCAATAGATTTTGCCGCTGTTGTAATTCCAGGTAAGTAAAATCCTGTTGAAATAAGAATGTAACACAGGCTTTAAATTCTGTAGCACTTTCCGCAATGGTGCAAAAATGCTCTACGCCGCTACCAATTACTCCTGCATTATTTACTAAACAATACCTGCCATTAAATAAAGCATTCAATAGCTTTAATTTTACACCGGTCTTGTTAAAAGATGGAAGTACATTGATCTGTGCAGCTGCTATCAGGTCCTGCATTTCTTTGTCAGCGAGGTTTGCTTTTAAGGAGATATGCTGGTATTTTTTTACTATTTCTACTAATTTTTCAGAAGGATCCTTTCCTGCTATGACAAAGGGGATCGATAGGTCATTGAATACATTTTCTATCAGCCAAATAACCGCTTCTTCATTTTCATTGACAGATAAATTACCGTGGTATAAACAATAATCACCTATTCCTTTTTTGCTATTTATTGAATTGTACGGTATAAATGCCGGTAAAAAGTGTACTTGTTTTGCACCAAATACCTGTTGGTATAATTGTACATCCTGCTTACTAAGGGCAATTATATCCGCTTTGTTAGCTATCTTTTTTTCATAAGTTTTCAGCATTTGGCTCTCGCGTAAAAAGAATAATTTTTTACTGTTTTTGAATTCATTTTTTGCAAGATTATCATAATATTCAAATTCAACATTATGCAGGCGGATCATTACTTTCCTGTCTTTTAATTTGTTTTTTTGTAACAAAAATGTGCAGTGTATACCTTCTAAAAGGATCGGATAATTATCTTGCTGTAATGCAACTAATAATTTATGACTTCTTCGGGAGCTTACGATATAGGGCAGTTTAAAAATAAATCCTAAGAAATTTGTTTTGCGTTCGTAATAGTTTACTTCTACGCAATAAGCATTTAATTCTTTAGCCGGTTTACGGCCTTTTGTAAAACAATGTAAATGGATCTTGACCCCCTGTTGGTGAAGTGATCTTATTGTATACAATATATCGATCATCCCACCATAATCGGCAGGGTAGGGAACATCAAGACTTACGATATGCAAATGGGTTTCCAATTATTTCTTTGTTTTTAATTCAATGGTAGCTTGTGCAAAAACCTGTAACACTATTTTTCCTTCGGCTTCCCAATTTAATTCATCACGTACTTTTATGGTATTTTTTTTCCATAATTCTATTCTATCCTTATCAGAAAAAGCTTCTTCGATCTTTGCTGCAATATATTTTGGATCATGATCATCAATATACATACCAACTTTATAGGTGTCTACAATTCTTTCTAATTCTACCAACCTTGATACCAATACAGGTACACCGGAATGCAGGTAATCAAATATTTTATTCGGCAGGCCGTACAAATGATTAATATTATTAGGCTTGTCTAATGACAGGCCAAGATCGGCCTTAATAGTAATAAGGCGCAAGACTTCAAACGGTACACGTGGCAAAATTGTTATTTTATCAGCCAGTTGCTTTTCTTTCGTTAGAGCAATTATTTTATCAAACACTTCGCCGCCACCAATGATCAATAAGTGATAATCAGCTGCGGGCAAATATTGCATGGCCAGTACTAATTCTTCGCCACCTCTTTCGAGATTGATGCCTATTCCCTGGAAGATCAATATTTTTTTACCTGTAGGTATTTTATCGTATATAGCATCGATCTGTTCCTGGTAAATACCCGAAGGCATAAAATTTTTATACGGAACATTGCGAACCGATAAAAGCTCTTTCCCATAGTCTCTTTTATACATAGCACAAAAAGAAGGGCAAATAGTATAAATATGTTTCAGTGTAGGAAAAATAGTACGTTCCGCTTTCGTCCATACTTTTAACGCAAAAGGTTTTCCATACAACTGCGGCATGCCTAAAAAATATTCATGCGTATCATACACAATAACTTTATTGCGAAGCTTTGCTACCAGCCATGTAGCCGGCATAACATCCAGATCGTTCCCTAAAAAAATATCGGCCCTGACAAATAGTAATTTAAAAAACAAGCGGATGTTAAATTCTGCGTACATCCATATTCTTTTTTGAAAGAATAATTTCATTCTGCTTGCTTTATAGGGTCGTTGTGTAAGCGGAAGACTATGGTCTCGTTTTGCACCGATCAAATAAACTTCATAGCCATTACCCTGTAATGTAGTACAAACCTTATGCACCCGCTGATCGGTTACAAGGTCTGATATTACGGTAGCAACAACTTTTACAGGCATACGCTTAGTTAGAAAATTTTACAATGGCTTCAGCAATTATTGCGGCAGCGTTCCCCGTGCCAAATAAAGAAGTTTTCGCTTGTTTAATTTGCTGTTTGATCGTTGAAAATTGATGTAAGATATCTTCAATCGACGGCTGGGCTAATAAACAATTGCCATTCGCAATTATCTCCGGCCAAAAAGGGCGCTGCATAATAATAACCGTTGGCTTATTATAAAAAAAAGCTTCCCTGCTTAATCCGCCACTATCTGTAATAACATAGGTAGCAGCGTTTAAGAGTGCCTGCGTATCAAGATATCCTAACGCATCGACGATGGTAAATGAAGCCGTAATATTTTCTTTTAGTAAGATATTCTTTGTATTAGGATGAATAAGCAGTATAACTTTTGTATCAGTATTAATTTTGTTTAGCGCCGAAATAATATGTTTTAGATAAGTAATATTTTCGGTATTTTCTGCACGGTGTATGGTCGCCAAAACGAATTTTTCATTTTTGATACCAAGCTCATCGAGTATGGGTCTCTTGCTTATTTTGTCTTTATAAAAGATCGTCGCGTCTAACATTATATCACCGCTATTAATGATCGCAGATCGAATGCTATCAGATCCATAGCCTTCTTTTTTTAGTTGTTCCGCATTATCAGCTGTACAGCAAAAATTAATATCAGCTAACCTGTCAGATAAGTACCGGTTACTTTCTTCGGGCATTTCTTCGTTAAATGTGCGCACTCCACTTTCTATATGTGCCAGTTTTATGTGCAATTTTTTTGCTGCGATAGCGCCAGCCAATGTTGTATTGGTATCTCCAAAAACGACCACCCAATCTGGTTTTTCTTTTAGCAGGATGATCTCTATCTCGATCAGCATATGTCCGAGCATAGCGCCATGCGTCATTTTATTTATTTGTAAATGATAGGATGGAGCGGGGATAGCCAATTCATCAAAAAAAATATCACTCATATTAGTATCAAAATGCTGGCCGGTATGAACAATTACCTGCTTTACCTGAGGATACTTTTTAAAAGCGTTTTCAAGTATCGCCAGTTTTATGAACTGTGGCCTGTTTCCAACAAGGTGAACTATTTTCATTTTATTTTTCGATAGTAATGCTCTAAAATACTACTATTTCCAGTTATCGATTTTCAATTGTTTAAAAAAAATATTTTCATCTAATTCTCTCACATCGCCGGGTTGCAGATCACCTAATAACAGGTCTTCAATAGATATTCTTATTAATCGGGTGCAACGATGCCCGACTGCGTCAACCATTTTTCTTACCTGGTGAAATTTACCTTCCGTTAAAGTGATCAGTAACCAGGTATGTTGCCCGTATATTTTTTTGTCGATCGGCAATTCAAATAGATCAGCAGGCTTTGTAACAATTTCAACGGCACAGGGAGTGGTGGTATAATCTACTGCGCCCTTTATAAAAATAGATACGCCGGTTTGTAAACGGGCTAAGCTTTCCTGCGTTACTTCTTTTTTTACCTGCACCAAATAAGTTCTTTTATGTGCTACAGCTCCGCTAAATAATAACCTGGTTACTTTTTTATTTGTTGTTAAGATGAGTAATCCTTCCGAATGATTATCCAATCTTCCTATCGCATGTGTTCCTTCGGGAAAATCATATTGCAGATCGCCTAATAAGCCTACATCGTGCGTACTCACAAACTGCGAGACCATATTATATGGTTTGTTGATGATGAAATAGCGATGTAGCGATTTGTTCATATTATTTGTAAATATAAAAATAGCCCCGCAGAGCAGGGCTATTAAATTATAATAGTCTCAATTTTTAGTGGGAGTTTTTTTTATTACTCTTAGGCTATTTTATTCAGCGCGTAATTTTGCCCTAAAGCTTGCAGAGATGTTATAGGTAGTACTTGCAGGTGGTTTCCCCGTAAATATGCCCGAAAAATTGCCACTGATGGTATGCCCTGTATCTTTATACTGAGTGATATTTACATAAATGGGAGACGTAATTGATAGCGAATCATTAATAGAAGAAGAAACAAAGCGCAATAAGCTCTGCTGACTATTTACTGCGATATTAGTTGTATCTAATAGAATATCTACATAACGCGTAACAGTACTATCAAATGCACCCACTTCAATAGTGTGAAATAACTTATTAGTGATCCCGTAAACACTATCAGATGAACCCCTGGTCATAAAAGAATCGGCAACGCCATCAATTGAATATTTCATATACCTGCCTTGATTTTGCGTAGCGCCAAGTCCATTACAAACATAAGGATTCGGGGCAACATAATCTGGCCGGCACGAGAAAGCGATGATAATTAGTAAAAACGTGCTGCAAAGAATGGATAGTTTTTTCATGAAGGGAAATTAAGACGGTTAAAAAATAGGTGTGCGTTACTACCAAGGTATTAAATATATTTGATTTTATCAAAGCTAGTTACTACTGCATTTTTAAAAGAAAAATAGAAACTAATCAGTATTTTAGCTGACTACCAAAATCCATCAAATGAAAAAAATCCTAAAAATTATCAGCTTTCTTATTTTACTCATTGTGGTTATAGTGGCTGTGATCGTATCTTATGTAAAGATATCATTGCCCAATGTAGGCTTAGCTCCTGATCTTAAAGTGGTTAGTACACCTGAAAAAATTGAAAGAGGACGGTACCTTGCCAACCATGTAGTAGTATGTATGGATTGCCATAGTTCACGCAACTGGGATCTGTTTGCTGCTCCGCTTATTGCAGGAACATTAGGTGAAGGAGGAGAAAAATTTGATAAGGTATTAGGCTTTCCAGGAACTTACTATGCGGCTAATATTACACCTGCAGGGATCGGGACCTTAACAGACGGGCAAATATTCAGAGCTATCACCACAGGTGTTGGTCATGATGGGCATGCCATGTTTCCTGTAATGCCCTATCAATCTTATGGAAAATTAGATTCAAACGATATTGAATCTGTTATTGCGTATATAAGAACATTGACACCTGTTGTTAATAATGTAACACCGCCGGTATCTGATTTTCCAATGAATATCATCATTAATACCATACCCAAAAAAGCAACTTTAGCTGCTATGCCTTCGCCGGATGATAGTATGGCTTATGGAAAATATCTTTTTACCGCAGCAGCTTGTCATGATTGTCATACACCTTTTGATAAGGGAAAATACGATCAAACAAAATTAATGGCTGGAGGCAGAATGTTCACATTGCCAACCGGAACAATTTATTCTGCTAACATTACACCCGATGAAGAAACGGGTATTGGTCTTTGGAGTAGAGACGCTTTTCTGAATCAATTCAGACAGTATAGGGATAGTGCAACGTCGCATAGAAAATTACAACCAGGCGATATGCAAACAATAATGCCATGGACAGCATATACAGGCATGACAGATAAAGACCTTGCTGCTATTTATATATACCTGCGCACGATACCAGCGATCAGTAACCAGGTTCCTGGATTTAAACCGAAAAATTAATTATTGATAGTAGTATTTAATATTATTTTCTGTATAAAATAAAAGACTGTAGTTGTTGCTACAGTCTTTTGCGTTTTGACTTATTAGTTGTAGTTTATCGCTGTCCGTATGCAACAATTGATGCCTGGCCGATCGAATTAAAATGAATCATAAAACCGATATAGGCTGCTGAGGCATTTTTATCTAATTTTAATTTCGATTTTAATGCATATACAGTGAT
>DATHHR010000033.1:0-12547 GCA_035317105.1 Ferruginibacter sp.
TTTCTTTACTGCTTTTAATGTATCGATAACGCCTTTTGTGTGTCCGTGTGCGCTATCTAAACAAATAATATCTACGCCGGCTTTGTGTAAAGCGGCTACTCTGTCTAAGGTATCTTTTGTGATACCAACACCAGCACCAACTAACAAACGGCCGAATGAATCTTTAACAGAATTCGGATGGCTCTTTAATTTTAAGATATCGCTATACGTAACCAACCCGATCAATTTGCCGGCCCTGTTTACTACCGGTAATTTTTCTACTTTATTTTTCTTGAAAATAAGTTCTGCTTTTTTAAGATCAGTTCCTTCCGGAGCCGTGATCAAATGATCTTTGGTCATTACGGCGCTAACTTTTTGATCGTAATGCGTTTCAAAACGAAGATCACGGTTGGTTAAAATACCCACCAGTTTATGCTGTGCATCGATGATCGGAATACCACCAATCTTATTTTCTTTCATGATGCGTAAAGCTTCACCGATGGTTGCATCGGGCGAAAGCGTTACCGGATCTAATATCAATCCGTTCTCACTGCGTTTTACTTTCCGAACCTGGTCGGCCTGTTTGTCGATGCTCATATTCTTATGCAGAATACCTAATCCACCTTCACGCGCCAGGGCTATTGCCAGCTGTGCTTCCGTAACGGTATCCATAGCTGCGCTCAGCATCGGAACATTTAAAGTAATTGTTTTGGTAAGCTGTGTAGCGATAGTTACATCTCTTGGTAAAACATCAGAATAGGCGGGCATTAGAAGTACGTCATCAAACGTTAAGCCTTCGCCGAAAAAATGAGCACCTTTGTGCTGCTTCGAGGAGTTATTTATTGTTGCCATGTGCAAAGATATGGCGGTTAATTAAAATGCGAAAATAATTTTTGTTAATGGGCTTTTATGCTACTATCGTCATCGTTGTGTTATGAAATCCCGATTTTATCGGGACTCAGTTCAGCGGTGTACCGTTATTGAGCTTTATCTAACTTATAAAATACTGTGGGGAAGTCAATTGTTTTAAAATCAGGAATGTCATCTTGTTTTTCGTTTAATATAAAAGGGATGTATTTGTCTATGGTCTTTATTTCTCTAGCTACGATCCAGTGTCTAGCGTGTTCAGCAGCTTTTCTATTTAAAAAATCCACAATTTTTTCATCGGCTTCTACATATGTATATGTTGCCTTAGTATTAGTTTTTTTAATAGTTATAAAAAATTCTGGACTTAACGTTAAAAAACTAATGCTTTTTTCATAAGATTCAAAAAAGAAAGGTCTATCACATAGTATTAGATTACCTGGTTTGTTTTTACAAATTGCAATTTCACAATTCTCATATTCTGTTGCTTCTATGTTGGTTAAATTAATAAGATTCTCTAGAACTGCAATTTCTAAATCTGTCGTTTGACCAACTCCTAATCTTTTTATTACGTCTGGATTCTTAGTCAAATATTCTTTTTGTTTATTTATATCATATTTGTTTCTATTTTTCAATGAAAAAATTGCTAAAAGAAATTCTTTATATTTTTCTATATCGACTAATTTTGGCTGCTCATTTTCGGTACTCGATTTTATATCTTTCATTACTTCATTGATAAAGCTATCAAGTGTACCTTCTATATTGCCAAGCCATTTTTCTATAGTATTTATTCTAATATCATTAATTTGTGGGGTATAAAAATATTCTTCAATTGCAAATGAATATGCTTTCTTTTTTGCAGATGAAAAATAAGTTTTATTTTTATTTATATCATGTACCCAGACTCCCGGCAATTGATTATTTGTAACTTGCCACTGTTTTATCACATATTTTGGGGTAATGTGATTATTCTTCATTTTTTGTTCTTTTGCCTTCGCCATTTCTTAAAGTTACGATAAATGCTAATGCCGCTGTTGGCATCCCTGCCAACAGCCGAAGTGAACGAATCGATTACTCATTGCTCATTTGATGTTGTTGGTATGCTCCCGCTCATTGGCCGCCCGACATACGCAACAACGGCTATGATTATCATAATTTGTATATTTGAAAAAAGTACCAAAATATGAAAACGCTTTTATTGACTATTTCGATTTTGACAATCAGCTTAAAAACAATTGCACAAACTGATATAAGTAAAGAAAATTTTACTTTCTCTTATGTAAAAACCAAATCAGGTGGCCGGTTTTTATATACCGGGAGTAGCCATTCTTTTTCGGTTGATGTAGTGTCTGCCAATATTAAAAAGACAGAATACCCTAACTATATCCAGATCAATGATCATGTTGTGCAATCATCAATAATTCCACTTCCTGAAAGTAGCCTTGATCTGAATGCATTGACAATAGATCAACAAAAAGAAACACTTGACGGCTATGTAGATTACGAACTCGATTATTTTAAAAATGATTTGAAATTAAATTATCAGAACCTTAAAAAAGAATGGGTGACAAGCAATTCTAAATTATGGCTGGTTTGGTATTTTGATCTTCCCGATCTGAAGAATGCAGGTACTACTGCGGATGAAACAACTAAAAGCCAGATATATGCTTCTACTATTTGCTTTAACCAGGTGCTTGACCTTAATACGCCGTTGATGCAAAATGATACCTATATAAAATCAAATGCCCTTATCACCCAATTAATGGCAACATTAAAACTATCTAATAAATAGTTCTAACGCCGCTGTTGGCATCCCTGCCAACAGCCGAAGTGAATGAATCGATCACTCATTGCTCATTTAATGTTGTTGGTATGCTTACGCACATTGCCACCCGACATACGCAACAACGGCTATCCGTAAATAAATCATCATTTTGTATATTTACAACACATGAAATTCGAAACCTACATACCATGTGATGTGCTAAAACCTTTTGTACGATCATTTATTATCAGTGAATCAACTGAAGAGAAAACCTATAAAGTTTTACCGGATACTTATTTAGTGATAGGATTTCAATACAAAGGCAAGCTCACTTATGTCGATAAGGATAGAGAAGTTTTGCTATCCCAGTCGGGCATTACCGGTCTGCGCGATAGTTTCAGGATATTTAAAAACTCGCCGGGTATTGGGACTGTACTGGTTTATTTTAATGAAGCCGGCGCCACTACTTTTTTTAAGGAACCGTTGCACGAGCTTTTTAGAGAAAGCCTTTCACTTGATAATTTTATGCTGCGTTCTGAATTATTATTATTGGAAGAACAATTATGCGAAGCTACTACTGACAAAGAAAGAATTGATGCTGTTGAACAATTTTTGATCTCAAAAATAAATCATAGCGAGCCTGATAAATTAGTGCTGACGGCTCTTTCGCTGATCCATAAAAGCAAAGGCAATATCCGTATCAAAGAATTAATGGAACAATTGCATATCAGTCAGAGCCCTTTAGAAAAGAGGTTTCGCAAAGCTGTTGGTACTTCACCTAAAAAATTTGCATCGATCGTACGTATGAAAAATCTCTTGCAGCAACATGATCCATCCAACTCACTAACTGATCTTGGCTATGAGGCGGGGTTTTACGACCAGGCTCATTTTATAAAGGAATTCAAAAATTTTACCGGCGATACACCGGAAAATTATTTTTCTTCCGAAACTAAATAAACGATTTTTTACAATTCCGGCTTTTTACTTCGGGGCATCTTTGTGTAAATTAAAAACCACCAATTATGTTTATGATCGAGCAAATTAAAGCAGCACATGCAAAAGTAAAAAGCGGTGCCAATTTTCCAAACTATGTTCAGGAAATGAAAACCTTGGGCGTAACATCCTATGAACATTATGTTTCAGACGGACATATTGAATACAAGGGTAATAATGGGTTTGCTATTTCCGCCGATGCTAAATGGGAGATAAGGCTTATCGCACCTGAAGGAGACACAGATAGATTAAAACATTTCTTGTCTATTCACCAGGATGGGCAAACAGATTATCCTACTTTTTGTAAACAGGCAGCAGTAGCAGGTGTTGAAAAATGGGTAGTGAATATGATCGAAATGAGCTGTATTTATTACGACACAAAAGGAAACGAAATGGTGGTTGAAAAAATTCCTGCTGCATAAAAAAATAATGAGGTAGTATTTTTACTATCCTTATTGTAATAAAAACTATTACTTTTACTGTAATAAAAACACATTAGCGTTAGCTGATTTTAGGGTAAGAAAAACTGGTACTTTTTAAACGCCCCTGAATAAGATCAAGCAATACGCCTATCCTATAGGCGTGGGCTTAGTTTATTTGGGGCATGGTATACCAGTACCTTCTTACCATTAGGCTATTGTCCCACGCTTTTTTCCTGTACCTGCTTGAGGGGCTAAAGCAACATACCCTTAACCAATGAAACTATTTTCATTTATCATTCGTATTATCATTGTTATAGCGATCATTATCGCTACAATTCTTGCCATTCGAAAGGAGGATAAAAATGCCATTTATTTACACAACGCGCCACCTGTTAGAAGAGAGCCTTTGCCTTATGGATATTAAGCTGAATTAAAAGCCCGGCAGCTTCGAGCTTGACTTGTTGTTCTACCAGCTTTTGCAAGCCAATTGTGATACTTTTCACTACCGGGTTATTGGGTTGTTTTTCAAAGGGATTTAATGATTGATGTATTATGCTTACTATTGTTTTCTTCAGCGGATTAGTTTATTTTTATTCCAGTAAATGTACACCAATATAATTGGTAATACTAATTTTATTAGTAAATATTTTAATTATGGCATTAGATACCTGGCGGATAAATTTAAAGATACTTAGAAATAAATTAGGTAAGAATCAATCCTATATTGCATCTATAGTAGATAAGACACAGCAGACAATTGGCAATTGGGAAAGCGGAATTGGAGAGCCCAATATTGATGAGCTAATAAAAATTACCAATTTATTTGGTATTTCTTTAGACGATTTTATTAAAATAAAGCAAACAAAATCATCTTCACCGGAGATACAAGGGAATATTTTACATGAACCGCAAGAAAATTACTCGTCAACAGGCAATATTGTACAAACGCTTAGCCTGGCAATAAGAGGCCTTGATGCAGCAAATATTTTGTTGCAGAACAAAGTATTGCTTTTAGAAGAGGCCAATACACTTTTGAAAAAAAGGAGATAATTATAGTATTTTTTTTCTGCAGTATGATAAAAAAAATGGCTCAAGTGATGCATACTGCAGAATTATTTTTCTTCCGAAACTAAATAAACGATTTTTTACAATTCCAGCTTTTTACTTCGAGGCATCTTTGTGTAAATTAAAAACCACCAATTATGTTTACGATCGAGCAAATTAAAGCAACACATGCAAAAGTAAAAAGCGGCGCAGATTTTCCGAAATACGTTCAGGAAATGAAAGTGTTAGGTATAACATCCTACGAACATTATGTATCAGACGGGCATATCCTGTACAAAGGCAATAATGGTTTTAGTATTTCAGCAGATGCAAAGTGGGAGACAAGGCATATTGCATCTGAAAAAGATACCATAAGATTACAACATTTTTTATCTATTCACCAGGACGGACAAACAGATTACCCTACTTTTTGTAAACAAGCTGCCGTTGCGGGTGTTGAAAAATGGGTTGTTGATATGATTGGAATGACTTGTATTTATTATGATACAAAAGGAAATGAGATGGTGGTTGAAAAAGTGCCAATGGCGTAGAAATTAATATTGAAGATTTAATATTACTCCTCCAGATATAGGAAAGTACATAATAAACTATTTAACCGCAAAGGACACAAAGAAGTCGCAAAGAAACGCTAAGTCTGCCTTTGCGGCTTCTTTGCGATAACTCAGCGTGCTTTGCGGTTTTATAGAACTCAATATTAATTTGCTAAAACTTTCCTATATCCGCGAGCAGTTTTAATATTAATTATTCGATCTTCAATACATACTTAAACCAACTTATAGATCTTCCCGGGAAGCGAAGCTACAACACCCTGCATTTCTAACATCAATAAAGCCGCTGCCACAGAACTACTGCTTAACGCACTTTTAAAATACAATTCATCAATAGCAATATTTTCCTGCGATTGCAGGATATCAACAATTATTTTTTCATCGGCGGTTAATTCAATAAATAATTCACGTTGTTTTTTAGCGGATACTTTTTTTGTTTCTTTCCAGCCCATATTTTCTAACAGGTCATTGGCATTTGTTAGTAAGGAGGCTTTATTATTTTTAATTAAAAAATTACAGCCTTCGCTTTTACTATCATTGCAACGGCCGGGAATCGCGAATACATCTTTGTTATAACCGTTGGCTAATTCTGCGGTGATTAATGAGCCGCCTTTTTTGCCCGTTTCAATTACAATGACCGCATCACTAATACCCGCAACGATCCTGTTTCGTTTGGGGAAATTTTGTTTGTCGGGATTTGTATTGCTCATAAATTCTGTTAACAAACCACCTTGGTCAACCATTTGTTTGGCCAGGGATTTATTTTGTGCAGGATATAAATTATCTAATCCGTGCGCCAACACGCCAACAGTTGGCAAATTATTTTTTATGGCCGTTTTGTGTGCGATGGTATCAATGCCGAATGCTAAGCCGCTAACAATTAAAATATTTTGATCGTTGAGATCCTGCACTAATTGTTCACAAATATTTTTACCGTATTCCGAATTATTTCTTGTGCCAACAATGCCTACAATTTTGGATGTGTTCAGATCGGCATTGCCACGGTAAAATAACAGTGCCGGACTATCATAACAATTCAACAACCGTTGCGGATAATTTTTATCGGTGATAAATAATGGCGTGATCTTGTACTGTTCAATAAATTCGATCTCTTTTTCAGAGCTCATAAAGGAATTAAATTCTTTAATGCTTTTGGCTCTTACGATACCAATGCCATCAATATGTTCAAGGTCTTTCTTTTTTGCTTTGAAGATAGATTCTGCATCGCCGAAATGAGTGGCTAAGGTTTTGGCATGTACGCTGCCGATATTTGGCACCAGGGTAAGTGCTATCTGGTATAACAGGTCTTTGTTCATCATAGGAATAGGATGAACAATATTAAGAAAAATAAGGATAACTATTTTTTTTGAGGCTGAAGTTTATTATCAATATAAAATTCAGTTTTAACGATCTTACCCTTTGTGTTATAATAGATCCATTTTCCTTCTTTTACATAAGAGTAACCTCTTTCGTAAATATTAGTCCAATCTCCCGTCGGGTTTTCTTTGTAGTGGCCAAACATTTTCATTTTTCCATTGGGATAATAGCTAATGTAAAACCCTACCAAGCCATTTCCGTATTGAACAGCTGTGCTTATCAGGCCATTATTTCTATTTGTTTTTAAAACACAAGGTTTGCAATCATTTATTTTAGCTGATTGAGCCAGATATATATCGGAAGTTTTTTTGTCAATTCTTTGACCGTTATCATAATAGCGATTACACCCGTCTGCTGCTGTATCAAATGTTGGGGATGGATAATAAATAGAAATTGTATCAAGATGCGGGTAAATGCTTTTGCCTGCATTGATCTGAGCGAACGAATGAAAAACGGACAGAACACTTATGGAAAATATACTAAAGATCTTCATTGTATTCTAATTAATTACTAATTACACTCAATTCTGTTCTTCTGTTCAATGCCCTGCCAGCTTCGGTTGTGTTGGGTGCTACAGGGTTTGCGTCACCATAACCTTTAGATTGTAAGCGGTCGCTCATGATCTGCCTGCTCGATAAAAGATATTTTATTACGGCCAAAGCCCTGCCATTGGAA
This sequence comes from Ferruginibacter sp., assembly GCA_035317105.1. Taxonomy (GTDB): domain Bacteria; phylum Bacteroidota; class Bacteroidia; order Chitinophagales; family Chitinophagaceae; genus Ferruginibacter. Next base: position 7,689 of record DATHHR010000033.1, read on the forward strand.
AGTGCCAGGTTTGCTTGCTCAGTGCCTACATTATCTGTATAGCCGCTGATCAGTATTTTTAAATTAGGGTTGTCGTTCATCAATTGTATCACCCTGTTCAACTCAACAATTGATTCCGGGTTTAGCGTGGTTTGTTTTGAATCGAAGAAAATATTTTTCAATACGATCGATGCACCTGCTTCGATCGGTTGCAAAGGAATATCGGCGGTAAAAACAGAATCTTTGCTATCACTAGCGATATTATAATTTTCGGAATAGAATAAATATCCTTTTTTATTTACGCTAAAATCGTAATCACTACCAACGGGCAATGTGGCTAAATAATTGCCGTTCTCATCTGTCTGTATATTATTAATAATCATTTGTGTATTTATATCCGTTAATTTAACAGAAGCTGATAGGCCTGTTTTTGTTTTTGCATCAATAACTTGTCCCTTTACCCATAGTACTCTCGGCAGCTGTATGTCTTTTCTTAACTGAAAGCTATAAATATCTACCTTTCCTTTTGTATCTGCTTTATCGCTTGAATAGTAGGCTGTTACTCCGTCTGAAGCAACAATAAGGGCTTGTTCATCATCAATGGTATTGATAGGATAACCTAAATTTTGGGGTTCGCTCCAGGTGCTGTCTGTTAATCTTTTTGTTACATACAGATCACCACTTCCATAGCCGGGCCTTCCATTGCTACTAAAAAATAATGTCTGGTTATCTGCGTACATGAAAGGGCAGGTCTCATTGCCTGGCGTATTGATCTGCGACCCCATGTTTTGGGCATCGCTCCAGGTGCCATCATCTTTTCTGTGCGATACCCAAATATCTTTTCCTCCATAACCATCGGGCCTGTCGCTTGAGAAATAAAGATCTTTTTTATCAGGAGAAAGACAAGGAGAAGATTCCCAGAAATGTGTGTTTATCGCTGGACCTACATTTTCCGCTTGCGTCCAGCCATTGTCTGTTTTATAAGAAATATAAATATCACAACTACCTTCGCCTTCAGGATAATAGCATCCTGTAAATACTATCCAGTTGCCATCTACTGAAATACTTTGCGCCCCTTCGTTTAAATTAGTATTTACTCTTCCTGGTAATAATTTCGCTTTGCCCCACTGGCCTTTTTTCAGATCGCTTTCATAAAAGTCCTCATCTTTTATACGTCTTGTAAAGATCATTTTACTTCTGTCAATAGTAACAGATGGATAGTATTCATAGTCGGAGGTATTGATACTATCACCTAAATTTTTTGGTGTAAAAATATAGTCTGTTACCGGATGTTCATTGGCATAGTCAATGGCAAATTCATAATTACTTTTTCGCTCGTTCGCAGTACTTACACCTTCTTCGTTTAATCTTGGCAATGTTAAATAGTTATTTACTGCTGCCAGCGCATCTGTAAATCTGCCTATACCTGCTAATGTGACCGAATAAGAGAGTTGCATAGGTTTGGTATAAACAGAATCTAAAGCAATAGCTTTTGCGTAATCATCCACAGCAGCAGCATAATTTTTTATGTCAATATAAATATTTGCTCTTTCTATGTAGGCATCTATAAATTTAGGCTCTATGCCAATGGCTTTATTCAAATCAGCCATTGCTTCCGTATTTTTTTCATCTTGTTCTGCCAGGTCTGCCTTTGTAAATAACGCAAAAGCCTGTTTGTTCACTTTCATCGGATCGTACCATTGCGCCTTGCTAATTAAGAATGATGAATTAAGAAGTAAGAATAAGAAGAGTAGGCGAGGCATAGCAGTGTCGTTTGTAATACAAGATAAGTAAAAAGTTAAAAGGCAAAACCCATAAGTCGTAAAACTTAATAACGCTATGTCCTTACTTTTTGCTTTTAACTTTTGAATTTTGACTTTCTACGGAACATTAATATACTTATGTATCTGCAGCGATAGTTCCCATTTTGGATGGTCCTTTATATATTCGATCAATAGCGGCGTTACGCTGGCGGCTTTATCCCATTCGGGTTGTAAGTATAATTTACAATCGGGTGATACGAGTGCGGCATATTTTTCTGCCCAATCAAAATCTGATTTATTGAATATCACCACTTTTAATTCATTGGCAAACGGAACAACATCAGGCAAGGGCGCTTTAAATTTTTTAGGAGATAGGCAGATCCAATCCCAGCTTCCGCTTAACGGATGGGATCCGGATGTTTCAATATTTGTTTCGTAGCCTTGTTCTTGTAATGTTTTGGTAAGATCAGTAAGATCATGCATCAATGGCTCACCACCTGTTATTACAATTAGTTTCGCAGGTGTTTTTTTTATATTAAATAGCAGCTCTTCAATAGTAACTAAAGGATGTTTACTTGCATCCCAGCTATCTTTAACATCGCACCAAACACAGCCTACATCGCATCCGCCCAATCGTATAAAATACGCGGCCCTTCCCTGGTGAAAGCCTTCGCCCTGGATGGTGTAAAAAGATTCCATTACCGGTAATGGAGATATGATCGTAGCTACTAACAAAATAATTATATCCGTTTTATTGTAATTGATTGGTTATCAATTGTTTAATAAATAATCAATCCATACAAAATTCATTAAAATTTATAACATAGGCAAATGTTCTTTGTTATGGCAACCGGGCTTGGCAAGTAGAAATTTTTCTATAAATATTTTTTAAAAAATCGGCGGACTGCGACAGCAGTACGATACACAAATAAGAACTAACAAAAACTCCACATCAACATAATCCTCTTTTCTTCAATTATACATTATTTAGTATTTTTACGAAATCAGCATGAATAAAGGGTTTGATTTAAAAATAGCACATGGATAGTAAACCGAAAGATGATCTGGAATTTAAACCATTCAATTGGAATAGCTACAAAAGCTATAAGAGCTTGCTGAGTGGAAATGAGGAATTGAACACACAATGGAACACTTTTTTTCAATCTTTTAACCAGCTGGGTACAACAGAAGTAAACCATAGGAACAGTGCTGTACTCCGGTTATTAAAAGAGAATGGCGTTACCTATAATATTTATGATGACCCCGCGGGTTTGAACCGTGCCTGGCAATTGGATCTTTTGCCCTTCATGATCAGCAAAGAAGAATGGTCATCTATCGAAGCCGGTTTAATTCAACGCGCCGAGCTTTTCAATCTTATCTTAAAAGACATTTACGGAGAAAAAAAATTGTTTAAAGATGGTTTGCTTCCCATGGAACCTATCTACCGCCATCCCGGATTTTTACGCGAATGCGATGGTATACAATTGCCCGGCAAAAACAGTTTGATATTATATGCCGCAGATATGGCGCGTGGCACTGATGGAAAAATATGGATCGTAAGTGATAGAACACAGGCGCCATCAGGTTCCGGCTATGCTTTGGAAAACCGTACCGCATTGGCGCGCGTATTGCCCGAGCTTTTTAATGGTTTAAAGGTCCGCTGGCTATCTCCTTATTTTAATGTGCTCAGTAATTCATTAAAAGAAATTGCACCAAACCCGCAAGGTCCGCGTGTAGTGATATTAACACCGGGGCCTATCAATGAAACATATTTTGAGCACTCGTATTTAGCTTCGTACTTAGGTTTTACTTTGGTAGAAGGGAACGACCTTGTTGTAAAAGATAATTTCGTTTGGTTAAAAACTTTAGAAGGGTTGGAAAAGGTAGACGTGATCCTTCGTCGTGTGGATGATGTGTATTGCGATCCGTTAGAATTAAAAGAAGATTCTCATTTAGGTGTTCCCGGATTATTACAGGTTGTGCGAAGCGGTAATGTAAGTGTGGCAAATCCTTTGGGTAGCAGTATCCTGGAAAACCCGGCCATCATGCCTTTCCTTGAAAATATTTGCGAATACTTTTTTGGCAAGGGATTGATCATACCCAATATTGCTTCCTGGTGGTGCGGACAACCGAAAGAGCTTAACTATGTTTTAGATAATATCCAATCATTGGTTATAAAAAGAATTTATCCTGTTCCCGGACAAACCAATTCAATTGATAGCACCACCTTATCAAAGAAAGAAGTTGAACAACTGAAACAGGAAATAAAAGCAAACCCGCAAATGTTTGTCGGACAAGAAAAGGTGTTCATCACTTCTTCCCCCTCTTTAGTAAAAGGAGATATTGTTCCAAGAAATACTTTGTTGCGAAGCTTTTTAGTTAGTAACGGAGAAAGCTATACAGCATTGGCCGGTGGCTTGGGAAGGACCTCTTCTGAAGAAGGAAATTTTGTTATCTCTAACCAGTTAGGTGATGTGAGTAAAGATACCTGGGTGATGGGAGCAGAGCCGGAAAACCAGCCAAGCAACAGCAAAACATTTACAAAAGATGTAAAAGCATTTTCAGGTGGTGTGCTGCCGAGCCATACTGCAGAAAATCTTTTCTGGGTAGGCCGTTATACAGAACGTACATTGGGCAGTGCACGTTTTATGCGTACCGTTATTCAATACATCACAGAAGGCAACAGGCTGATGAAAGCGAGTGATATTGATACCGAGCAATATTTATTAAAAGCGCTAACGCAATACACGTACACTTACCCGGGTTTCTGTAATGATGATCCACGGACAAAAGACCTGCTAAAAAATTCGTGGCCGGAATTATCAGATTTATTAGTCAATGATAAACGTCCCGGTACTTTAAAATATAATTACAATCTTTTTAATAATGCTGTCTTTGCAGTACGGGATCATTGGTCAACAGATACCTGGCGCGTATTAAGAGGAATGGAAGAACAGTGGGCCAAAGTAGAGGTAACGCAAAATCCGCATTTGGCAATAGCTAATCCATTAGACAATCTGATCACTTCGATCGTAGCATTTGTTGGATTGAAGTGATCAGATTGTCTAATGGATTAGCTATTGCCAAATGCGGATTTTGCAATAGCTAATCCATTAG
>DATHHR010000034.1:0-34860 GCA_035317105.1 Ferruginibacter sp.
AAATGAATTGGCAACAGAAGAAGAACTCAATACAATTGAAATTGATGCAAAGAATTCCGTAAAAGAAAGCAAACAAAGAGCCTGGGAAAAATACATTATCCCGTTAAGGGCGCAGGTAGCAAAAGCTGTTGAGCTGTTAAATGGATTATCGTCTGATGACCCTACAATAAAAACATTGATCCATGACCTGGCTGGCATAAAAGAACCAATGCGCAGGGATGTAATGAAAACTTTATCGACAGTACTTGATATAATTGGCAATGATCCTGTAGCAATATCGGTAAAAGAATATTACAAAGAGCTAACAGCCACTAACGCAAAGATCTATAACTCTTTATTATATGACGAAGGACCAAAATCTGCTTTAAAAGTGCAGGTAATTAATCCTTACTACGAAGAAGACGCTAAAGTGGTAAATGGATACGAAGTATTGAATCATTATTTCGATCAGCTATTTGCCACCAACAAAAAAGTAATTGCTTTTGGAGAAGATCTTGGATTTATCGGCGACGTAAACCAGGGCTTTAGTGGTTTACAGGAAAAACATGGCGACAAGCGAATTTTTGATACTGGCATTCGTGAACTAACTATCATGGGACAAGGAATAGGCCTTGCTTTGCGAGGATTAAGGCCAATTGCAGAAATACAATACTTAGATTATTTATTATACGGTTTACAGCCCTTAAGTGATGATGTGGCTACCATCCATTACAGAACGGCCGGCATTCAAAGCTGTCCGATGATCGTTCGTACAAGAGGGCATCGTTTGGAAGGTATCTGGCATAGCGGTTCTCCAATGGGAATGATCATTAATTCATTACGTGGTTTGTATGTATGTGTTCCAAGAAATATGGTACAGGCTGTTGGTATGTACAATACATTGTTGCAAGGAAATGATCCTGCTATAGTAATAGAATGTTTAAATGGTTATCGCTTAAAAGAAAAGCAACCGGCTAATCTTCTCGCATATACGATACCGTTAGGTATCCCGGAAATAATAAGAGAAGGTACTGATATGACAATAGTTTCTTATGGCTCAACTTTACGCATTGTAATGGAAGCTGCAGAAATTTTAGAAAGAACAGGGGTTCATTGTGAAGTGATAGATGTGCAAACACTGCTGCCTTTTGATATTCATCACATGATCGTAGTGTCATTGAAAAAAACCAATCGGATCCTTTTTGTAGATGAAGATGTGCCGGGCGGCGCGGCGGCCTATATGTTCAATAAAGTGATGGAAGAACAAAACGGCTACAAACACTTAGATATATCTCCAAGAACATTAACTGCACAGGCACACAGGCCAAGCTACGGAAGCGATGGCGATTATTTCAGCAAACCAAATGTTGAAGACGTGTTAAGGATAGTAAAAGAAATGATGGCGGAATAAACCCCCTCCGCCCCCTAAAGGGGGAACTTTGGAGCTGGATACTTTTTAATTTTTTTCTTTTCGCAAATAAATATAAATGCCAGATCAGCATAATAAACAGAATCAAACCGATCCCAGTTCCCCCTTCAGGGGGCGGAGGGGGTTAACGCTGTATCAAATAGATGCTTTTACCAATAAGCTATTCGGCGGAAATCCTGCAGCCGTAGTTCCCTTAACAAAATGGCTCGATGATACATTAATGCAACAGCTTGCATTAGAAAATAACCTATCCGAAACTGTTTTTTTTGTTCCATCAAAAACAACCGGTGCAGATTTTGATATCCGCTGGTTTACACCACAAATAGAAATTAATTTATGTGGCCACGCCACTTTAGCCAGCGCCTATGTGTTGTTTGAAATACTGGGCCATCCTACAAACGAAATTGTTTTTAGTTCTAAAAGCGGTTTACTGAAAATTAAAAAAGACGAGACGTCCTCGAAAGAATTTAAAGCTTTTATGGATTTCCCTTCTTTAAAACCGGAAAGACTGGATATCGATACAGAACAAATATCAGCCATATTGGGCGGCATAGAAATTGTTGCTGTATATCAAAATCGTGATGTGTTGGTTGAATTATTAAATGAAGAAGCCGTAAAAAATTGCCAGCCAGATTTTGGTTTGATGAAAAGATTTACGGACAAAATGATCATCACAGCCCCCGGTAAAAAAGTTGATTTTGTTTCAAGGTTTTTTGGGCCGGGCGTTGGGGTAGATAAAGATCCTGTTACCGGGTCAGCGCATTCTCAACTGATCCCTTTTTGGTCAGAGAAATTGAACCAGAAAAAATTGCACGCCTTACAATTGTCCGCCAGGGGCGGCGAAATTTGGTGCGAACAAGCTGGCGAACGTGTTTTAATGGGTGGTAACGCCGTTTATTATATGAAAGGCGAATTTGTGGTTTAATTTTTTTAAATTTGCAGTCCTTTTAAAATTGCCCGATAGTATAATGGTAGTATAGCAGATTCTGATTCTGTTTGTCTTGGTTCGAATCCAGGTCGGGTAACAAAAACTATTTCTTAAAATCCGATTGACGCCTCAATCATTTCGCCATTGAATTTTCCACCGTTAAAAATACTGGTGGTTGGATAATTAAGGTATTCCTGGTTTACATATTCTGCTTTAAGCATAATATTTTTTGTAACAAACCAACCTGCCGATGCTACTTCACGATTAACCGTTACATCTTTGGGATTTCCCTGAATAGTTGCAGTTACTGAATTATAACGAACGCCGATCCAAAAGTTTTCTCTATTTCTTGGAAACCTGTAAATCAAATCTGCCGCATATTGAATGGCTTGTCGCATGCTCTTTTCCGTAATTGTTCTTCCCTGAGCATTTTCATAAGTAGCAAAGAATTCCAATCCTTTGTATTTAATAAAGGGGTTTATCATAAATGTTTTTACTTCTTCGCTAAAGCCAGGATTGTATCTTCCGGAAAATGCGCTATAATCTACTTCATTTGATATCGTTGTTCCATTGGCTACATTCTGATTTTCCATCACATAAAAATAATGAGATCCTGTTCTGTCTCCTCCAAATAAAGTATTACTGCTAGCGCTTGGGTCTATGTAGAATGAGCCCGTTAACCTTACTCGTAAATTATTGGTGACTTGCTTATCATATCCCAGCTTGCCATGAAATGCTGCTGCATAACGGTTCACCTTACCTGTTGCGGAATCAATTTTTATAGCAGCAACAACTGTTGGGTTCAATTCTCCATTGGTTATACCCCCCATAGCAAACAAACCCGATCTATGATGATAGTAAATTTCGCCACCAATTTCTGTAGCAAATTCATCCATGATATAATTTTCTACGAAAGGATTATAAATGGTATTTCCACCATCTGTTCTGCGATAGTGTTGATCACCATAATCTACATCAAACTGTCCCACTTTGATCGTAACACTATTCATAATGTGATTAATTAAGCTGCTATTAAGAAATAACAATTTATCAAATTGAATATAGCCACCTTTTACCCAGGTATCTTCGTGATGCCTTGAAGCTAAATAAGTAGTAAGGTTAACACGAATACCATCTGCTAATTGTGCATCAATATTTAAATTGGCCATTGCCAGGTCGAATCCATTTGTAAGCGGTATAAGGCTATTGACATTGCCGGTGAAGCCGGGCTGTGTTGCTGGCGCTGCTGTATTCTGATCTCTTAGCATCTGGAAACTCTGTTCAAAATTTCCCCCTACTTTTACCTTCAGTCCTTCGAATTGTGTGGTATCATCCTTTGTTGTTTCAAAAACATTTATTCCTCGTTGGTCATTGGGCCGAAAATATTGCATGGCTCTTTTTTGTGCAATGGCAGAAGTGCTGATGAGCGCAAGAATAAATATAGCAAACGGTCGAAATTTATTGATTGATTTTTTCATGGTTTGTTTTATTAAAAATTCCAACCGGTTTGTTTAATTTATAATGAAGTTTGTTTTAAAATTTATTGTTATCTCATTACCTGTTTTTAGTGTTCCGAAAAGTGCTGTGGGAGGATCAATATTATAATCACTCATTTTTATTATTTGAGCGCCTTCAACTGTTAATTTTCCTTTTTCTTCCATCAATACTTTTACCTGCATATCAACCGCTTTTGTTACGCCTGCAATTGTAAGGTTACCTTTTGCAGCAATAGTATTTCCATTTGATTTTGTCTGAATAGATGCAACAGGAATTTTAAGCTCGAAAATAATTTCAGGGTTCGCATCTGCCTTCAACGCTTTATATGTTTTATTATTCATTGCAGATCCCATATCGCTTTGAATGGAATGCACATCCATTTTTATATTGATAGCAAACACTTCAAAATTCCCATTATCCTCCCAGTTGATAATGCCATCTCCTGAAACTGTTGTAACTTTTTCATTCCAGCTATGCAGATTAGATGTACCATTAATGGTAACTGTAAAATCTTTTGAAAGTGTATAGGTATTTTTAGAAGTAGTAGCACTTATACAAAAAATGCAAATCGCTAATAAAAAAAATTGGGGTTGTTTCATGCTATTGTTTTAAAAATTTTATGGATTAAGTTTTTCAAAAATTAATCCCGCTACGATCGCCTGTATAAATGCTAACACAAACCATGTGGCAACAATTTCCAGCGACACACTCATTGCACTATAAATAAGCCACATCATTGGGAAAGTGGCAACGATCACATATATTAATCCGAATTCAATGCCTTTGGTAATAAATGATCCGGTTAATGCTCCTTTAAATCGGGACCAAAACCAGGAGAGTGCCAAGCTTATTATGAATGGATGGATATAATAAAACATAACCCTATCCGACTCTGCATCAAAGGCCGGATCAAAATATTGCATAGCAATGTTTGGAAAAAAATAACTGGTGAGGTATAATCCAGAAATACTCAGGATCAAAAAAATTGCACCGACAATTAAGCCTGGTATGATTATTTTTTTCATGGTAGTTTTTTTAACTTGTTAGTATAACTTTTAAAGCCTTCTCTTTCGCCGCATGTTCAAAAGTGTCATATGCTTCGATGATCTGCTCTAACTTAAAACGATGGGTAATTAATTTCTTTGGATCAAGTTTTTTTGATTGAACAGTTTTAAAAAGCATAGGCGTTGTAACCGTATCAACAAGGCGTGTAGTAATAGTAATATTTTTCGACCAAAGCTTTTCCATGTGTAGCGTAACACTTTTGCCATGAACACCTATGTTAGCAATATGTCCGCCCACCCCAACAATGGCTTCACACATTTCAAAAGTTGCCGGTAAGCCAACCGCTTCAATAGCAGTATCTACTCCTTTCCCATTTGTAAGGCTCATTAATTTTTCTACAACGTTTTCAGTAGCACTATTGATCGTATGTGTTGCGCCAAAGGTCTTTGCCACATTTAACCTGTTCTCATCAAGGTCTATCATAATAATTTCCGCAGGTGTATAAAATTGCGCTGTTAATAATGCTGCAATACCTATCGGACCAGCACCAACAATAGCAACCACATCACCTGGTTTAACCTGTCCGTTTAAAACACCACATTCAAAACCCGTTGGCAAAATATCACTTAACATTACAAGGGCTTCTTCATCAGCTCCCTCAGGAATATGGTATAAACTATTATCAGCATAAGGTATTCTTACATACTCGGCCTGGGTTCCATCAATCAAATAGCCTAATATCCATCCACCTTTTTCACAATGAGAATACATCCCTTTTTTACAATACTCACATTTACCACAAGAAGTGATACAGGAGATGATAACATGATCTCCTTTTTTAAAATTGCTCACGGAACTCCCAACTTCTTCTATTATCCCAACTCCTTCATGCCCTATAATCCTGCCATCAATGACTTCAGGAAGATCTCCTTTCATGATATGCAGGTCTGTTCCACATATAGTTGTTTTCAAGATCTTAATTATCGCATCAGTAGGTTCATTGATCGCAGGTTTAGGTTTTTCTTCCCAGGATTTTTTACCTGAGCCGTGGTAGACTAATGCTTTCATGTTGTGCAGATTTATTTATTGAGAAAGGTGAAGAGCAAAATTGTTGTTATTTATTGTTATATAAAATGATACAATGCAATAACAAATATGATTGAAATCATATTATGTGTGACATAATTAATGTAACACCAAATTCGATAGATTATAGAACTGAGAATGACTGGTGATTTTGTTTATACAAAACTCCAGTAATCAGAATAGCCTGAATGTTCATTTGTTTCAGGCCAATGGTCCTTATCAAAGCCGGGCGCTTTTTGCAAAACTTCTTTTGGCTGATCTAAAAGGAATAAACGTTTGCCTGCGTTAACTTTTAAAAGACGGAAGGGGATAGCAAAGAACTTTTCTCCTATTCCTAAAAACCCGCCAAATTCAACAATATAATATTCTATTGCACCTGTTGTTATATCGATCATTACATCTTTTATGTCGCCTAAATGCTCATCGTATTTGTTGTATACTTCGTCACCAATGATTGATGATGCTGTTAAATATTTCAACGGAGAATTAGGTAAAGGCGTTGCTGTTGTAAAACCGTTAAGGTCTTCCTTTGGTAGAGTCGTCATGTTTGCTGTTTTTGTTTAATTAATGTAGGTGATGAATACATTTTATTGCAAGAATTAACAGGCAGTTAAAATGTATCTATACTTATTAAACAAAATCATTGCCACATATGTACGTGTGAGGTGCCGTAGCTTGAAAATCTGTGAATGATGTAACTTTTTTTGTACGTTCTATAAATGGGGATAGGTTTGGGGAATTGACATTTTAGTTATCCTTCTATGATCTTTTTAATCTGGTGTAAAAATGTTTCCATTTTATCTGAAGAATATTTGTGCCTTTCTTCGTCAATATATCCTTTGTGTGTCCATGTTAATTTGGTTTCCTTGTCTCCACAGCTTAAAAGATTATAAATAATTATTGAATGGTTTTCTGTTTTATTTTCAAATTCTGTAGTTTCAGTAAAATAATTATAGCTTACTTTTTTGTCCAATATGTTTTCGAAAACTATTCTCAGATCAAGGTATTTATGCCCATTGTATTTGCCATGAAAAATAATTTCATTCCCATCTTCCCATTTTAAATTTGTTGCTGACCCGAACAAATACTCCTGGATGATAGCCAGGTTTGCCAATGCATACCAGACCTTATCCTGGCTACGATTAATGATCACCGATCTTGATACAGTTAAATCCTGGCGCATATTATTTCTATTTATAAGCCTTTAAACACTCATTACCTTTTCATATTTATATACAACCGGCATTTCAACAGTAAACTTAGATCCTTTATTTTTTCCTTCGCTTTCCACAAATATTTTCCCTTTGTGTGCTTCTACGAATAACTTAACAATAAATAATCCAAGGCCGCTGGATGTTTCTTCACCTGTGGGTTTTGAACTTAATTTTGAGAAGCTTTCAAAAACATTTTTCTTGTCTTCTTTTGTAAAACCAAGTCCCTGGTCTACAACTTCAATGATCGCTTTTTCATCTACCTGTTTGATCCTTATAGAAATATCTTTGTGTTTTGCAGAATATTTAATAGCATTGTTTAATAGATTATCTACTATTTCAATCAGCTTTGTTTCGTCTGCATATACTGTAGGATGGTCCTCTATATATATCTCTAAAGCTTGATTTTTGGCACTGGCTAATATTTGATTCGCATCTACAACCTTCTGCACAATAGATACCAGATTCAATTCACTAAAACTAAGCTTGATCTGATTTGCTTCTAAAGCTGCCGATTCTAATAATTCATTAATCGTTTTTGTCATTTTCAAGGCTGCTTTTTTTATATAGCCGCTCATCTCAATAACCGCAGTATGGTTTCTTTTTTCTTCCTTGATCAGATCTATCCATAAAGGAATTGTTGTTAATGGGTTTCGCAGATCGTGTACTGCAATATTCAGTAATTGATTCTGTTGTTCAGTTGCTATTTTAGTTGCTAATCTAAATTCAATTTGATTGATCAGAATTTCTGCCAGATCATGTAGCACTTCTTTTTGTGATTCTTCAAGGTGTCTTGGTCTTCTATCCATAATACATAGGGTCCCGATATTATATCCACCTTTTACCTTAAGTGGTGCGGCCGCATAAAACCGAAGACCACATTGACCGGATACATAAGGGTTTGTTGCAGTTAAAGAATCTTTGATCGCATCTTCCATTAAATAAATATCATCAGATTGAATAGCGAGTGAACACAAGCCAAGATCCCTGTCTATTTGTGCTATATCTATTCCAAAACGGGATTTAAACCAGATCCTATCCGTATCAACCAGGCTGATCATTGCTATAGGAACATGAAAAAGCTTCGCAGCCAGTTTAGTGATGCGGTCAAAACTTGGATTCGGTGGCGTATCCAGGATATTATATTTCCTTAGGGCATGCATTCGCATGGCTTCAAATTCCACAGTATGATTTTCCTGTATCATTTTTATTTTTTATTGGTTCAATATTGCTATCAAAAGAATGGATAACCGAAAAACACTGACAAACTTTTATAAGAAGTAATAGGTATAGAATATTTCGATAAACTTTATACTTGAATAGGGTTTGAAGTCAATTATAAAGATTGGATCCCAATTACGCTATATGCGATATTAGGCTCATAAAGGTATGTCCACGGCACTTACTAAATGTTACATAACTTTCGAGAAAAGTTACATGATTCACACATTTTGAGGTTGGGTACCCATAAAAAACCGCCCTGCAAAAATGCAAGGCGGTTAGGTTTAATAATATTATAATTGATTTTACTCTTCGTATCCGCTTTTAATAACTGTTGAAACCATTTTAAATTGCTCTTTAGCGTTAAAACAATGAACCGTATGTGCGGGTATAATAATACCGTTCCCTTTTTTTAGCAAGTATACTTTTTTATCAATAATAACTTCTGCGGCACCATCGATAATTTGTATGTAGATATCAAAGGGAGATGTTTTTTCTTCTAAAGCCTCACCAATAGCAAAAGACGAAACGGTTACATTGCCTGTTGTTTTTTTAAGGATCGTTTTACTCACTACCGCATTACTCATATATTCGATTATTTCAACGATGATATGTATTTTCGATTTTTCTAATTCCGAGGCAGCCACATTATTGTCTTGTTTCATCATTTTTCGATTTAAGGCTTCCTGTAAAGGTTTGTATAATTAACAGAATGCATGTTACATAATTGCAGGAAAAAGTTACATCTTTCACACATCTTCAAGCGTATTTCGCTTTTTATCTTTGAGCGATTTAAAAAAAGAAGGCGTTAACCCGGTTATCTTTTTAAATTGGTTGGAAAGGTGCGCCACGCTGCTGTAGTGGAGCTTATACGCAATTTCGGTAAGGTTAAGTTCATCATAAATGATCAGCTCTTTTACTCTTTCGATCTTGTGCAATAAAATAAAATGTTCTATTGTAGTTGCTTCCGTTTCTGAAAAAAGATTTGATAAATACGTGTAATCGTAATTCAGTTTTTTACTAAGATAATCAGAAAAATTTGTGGCAGGCAACTCATCAGAATAATGAACCATTTCAATGATCGCATTTTTTATCTTTTCAATCAATATTGCTTTTTTGTCATCCATTAATTCAAGTCCTGATTTCAGTAAGGCCTTTTTTAACAGCTCCCTTTGTTGTTGTGTAATATTTTTGGTCAGTTCCACTTCTCCTAAATTAACAACCGTATACGGCAATTCTAACTCCTTTAGTTTTTCTTTAACTATCATTTTGCAACGAATGCTTACCATATATTTAATGTACAGCTTCAATATTCTTATGCTTAAATGTATATTACAACTCGTGTAAGGTAGACTTATTAAACTACGGCGGTCTATTTATATTCTTTGTTTCAATATTCAGGCCATTTTTACAGAGCGCTAGCCTTTGTTGATTTCCTTACCAACAACTACCTTTGCAAAAATTCAGGAATAAATGCTGCAAATAAATTTCATCAGGCAAAATATAGACTTAGTAAAAGAGCGATTGAGTGTAAAGAATTTTAGCGACCTGTCATTGGTTGATAAAGTAGTTGAATTGGATGAACAGGTTCGTAAGCTAAAAGTTGAATCTGAAGCGATACAAGCACAAATGAATACTGCCAGTAAAGAGATCGGCATGCTGATGAGCAAGGGTGATAAAGCTGCGGCAGAATTAAAGAAACAAGAAGTAGCACAAGAAAAAAATATCATTCAGCAATTAGGCGAACAATTGGCTGCTGCTGAAAAAGCTTTTCATGATGAAATAGTAAAGCTTCCTAATCTTCCGCATTCATCTGTTCCTAAAGGAAAAGCGCCCGAAGAAAATGTTGTAGTAAGAGAAGGCGGTAAAAAACCAACATTGGATAAATCTGCGGTTCCGCATTGGGACCTGATAAAAAAATACGACCTGGTAGATTTTGAAACCGGCGCAAAAATAACAGGCAGTGGGTTTCCTTTATATAAAGGCAAAGGTGCAAAATTGCAGCGTGCGCTCATTCAATATTTTTTAGATTACAATACTAACGCTGGTTATACAGAATATTTACCGCCGTTAATGGTAAATGAAGCAACTGCATATGGAACAGGTCAGCTTCCTGATAAAGAAGGACAGATGTATCATGTAACCGAAGATGGTTTTTATTTAATTCCCACCGCTGAAGTTCCTGTTACAAATATTTACAGGGATGAGATCGTGAAAGAAGCAGATCTGCCAATAAAAATGACGGCCTACACGCCATGTTTTAGAAGAGAGGCAGGAAGTTTTGGTAAAGATGTTCGCGGATTAAACCGTGTGCATCAATTCGACAAAGTAGAGATCATACAATTGGTGAATCCCGAAACGGATAGTTACGAAGTATTAGAAAGCATGGTTGCACATGTTGAAAAATTATTGAACATGTTGGAATTGCCCTACAGAATTCTTCGTTTATGCGGTGGCGACATGGGTTTTACTTCTGCCTTAACATACGATTTTGAAGTATACAGCGCTGCACAGGAACGTTGGTTAGAAGTAAGCTCTGTAAGCAATTTTGAAACTTTTCAAACCAACAGGATGAAAATAAGGTTTAAAGATGCGACCGGAAATACACAACTACTACATTCATTAAACGGTTCTTCTTTGGCACTGCCAAGAATTGTGGCTTGCTTATTAGAAAATAATCAAACTGAAACCGGTATAGAATTGCCTGCTATTTTGCATAAGTATTTTGGTGCAACCTCAATATAAAACTACACATCTACAATGAGCAAGAAAAAGATACCATTGCTGATCGCTTTTTTTGGCGTTGTTATCTTTTCATTCTGGAGTGTTTGTCAATTGGGTAGATCTGGTGGCCCTTGTAATGGCGGGCTTATTACTTTAGAGCTGCTTCCCTTTGTACTAATAATCTCAATCCTGCAATTGTTTGTGCTGCTGCAATCATTTCAATCCTACGCATGGACAACATGCAGTTTTATATGCTCGGCTTTAGTAGCTTTTATAAGTTTTGCTTTTGCTGATGAACATAACGGTATTCTTTACCTGGCTCCATTTTTAATAATTAACATTGTCATCACTTTTATTTCAACAAAAAATAAAAAGAAAGTAGTAGCATTGTAAAAGACTTAAAAAATAATAAATGAAAAAGTTAGTACTTATTATTTCATTGATCATGATCATTATAAGTTGTTCACACAAAACAATACCAACAACAGCTATTGTTATCCCAAAACCAGATTCTCCTGAAGCAATGGCAGGCAAAGAAGTTTTTACTGCTAAATGTGGTACTTGCCATGGTCTAAAGGATCCTGCTGATCATACTGCGCAGGAATGGGTGCCTATCGTAAAAGAAATGGGCAAAAAAGCAAAGCTTAACGATACAGACAAAAAGAATGTGTTGGCTTATGTGCAATCGAACGCCAGGCAGGATTAATATTTTCTACAAGTATTTATCTAAACCCATGCATTTTTTTGATCAGCAAACGATTTAACGAGATCATTATCATGCCTGCAACAATTGGAAATATCGTAAAAAATAAAAAGAATGTAGCTAAAGAATAAGTAGCAACTATTTTATCAATAAAACTACCGGTTACACCTGATAAATAATTACCGATAAAATTGGCAATGAACCAAACACCAAACATCAAACCAACAATTTTAGGCGGAGATAATTTACTCACGTAAGACAAGCCTACAGGTGATAAACATAATTCGCCCATTGTGTGTAACAGGTAGGCAAGGATAAGCCATACCATACTAACAGACGCAGTCCTGGCGCCCTGCGAAACACCACTGCTGCCGTACGCAAGCAAAGCAAAGCCACAACCTAGTAAGATCAATCCAAGCGCAAATTTTATCGGACCAGAAGGATTGTATTTGCTTTCCCATAACTTAGAAAACAACGGCGCCAACGCAATAATAAAAAAGGAATTTAAAATGCCGAACCAGGAAGCAGGCACTTCTGAATTGGTCGCTTTAAACTCTCTGCACAACATCCAAATAATTAATATCCATATTAGGGTAAACCCCGTACCTAAAAATAAATTGGAGGTTAAGATGCTTTTATATGTTTTTTTAAACAGGTCAAAAAGCACGATCGTTAAAATGATCATTGGCGCAATCGTCAGCAATGTATCACACCATTTAAAAACATTGGCGCTATTTCCTACGAGAACTCTATTTGTATAATCTTTCGCAAAGATCGTCATTGAGCCTCCCGCTTGCTCATACATCATCCAGAAAAATATCGTGAAGAATGCGAAAACAGAAATAACAATTATTCTATCGCGCGAAATATGTGCCGGTGTATCGGGCGTAGTTTTTACTTCAGTGCCAACAGAAGCTTCGGCCTTAGAGGGCTTTAAGCCGATTTTTCCAAAAACTTTCTTTGCAAATAAGAACTGCAGCATACCAAAAAACATAAAAATTCCTGCTAATCCGAATCCATAACTCCAGCCGATCTTTTCGCCGATATAGCCGCAAAGTAAAATGCCTAAAAATGCACCGGCATTAATGCCCATATAAAAAATAGAATAGGCGCCGTCTTTTTTATCATCATGCCCTTCGTACAACTCACCAACAATCGAAGAAATATTTGGTTTAAATAATCCATTGCCAATTATTAAAAAGGCAAGTCCTGAATAAAACGTAAAATGCGTATCCATCGCCATGAATGCATGGCCGATCGTCATTATCAAAGCACCAAAAATAACAGCTTTTCTATAGCCTAATAATTTATCTGCGATCATCCCTCCGAAGATGGGCGTCAAATAAACAAGCCCGGTATATACTCCGTATAATTGTAAAGCATCGCTTCTCGTCCAGCCCCAGCCTCCTTTTATATATTCGGTAGTTAAAAACAATACGAACAGCGCCCGCATTCCATAATAACTAAAGCGTTCCCACATTTCGGTAAAAAATAAAATAAATAATCCTGGCGGATGGCCAATTACTTCTACGTTATCATTCATATATTTATTTTAATGGCGATTTGATCCGTGCAGTACAAATTACTAAAAATATAGCATCCTTATAGCATTCGCCTTAACCGCTTAAAAAAAATATGGTTTACAATGGATGCTACTTTAATTTCGCTCACTTATATAGAACAGCTAATTACCTTAATTCATGAATATTTTAATAATTGGTAGCGGTGGCAGGGAACACACGTTAGCCTGGAAATTGAAACAAAGCCCTTTATGCGATAAATTATTTATTGCGCCGGGTAATGCAGGTACAGCTCAGTTTGGTAGCAACGTTGCCATTGGTATTTCAGATTTTGAAAAGTTGTCAGATTTTTGTGTAGCTAATACAATTACGATGTTAGTAGTTGGACCAGAAGAACCATTGGTAAAAGGTGTGTACGATTTTTTTAAAAATAATAAAGCAACGGAGCACATTCAAGTAATTGGCCCGTCGAAAGAAGCCGCGCAGTTAGAAGGAAGTAAAGCTTATGCCAAAGCTTTTATGCAACGACATAAAATCCCGACAGCTGCTTATGCTGAATTTGATGCTGCTAATTATGAAGATGGTGTACAATATATCCGCCGTCATGCATTACCGATCGTTTTAAAAGCAGATGGATTAGCGGCAGGAAAAGGTGTTCTGATCTGCCAGACACAGGCGGAAGCCCTGACCGAATTCGAATTAATGATACAACAATCAAAATTTGGCGCAGCAAGCAATAAAGTAGTAATAGAAGAATTTTTAGATGGGATCGAAATGAGTTCTTTTGTTTTGACCGACGGAAAAAATTATGTTTTATTGCCTGAGGCGAAAGATTATAAAAGGATCGGCGTTAACGATACCGGCCTAAACACAGGCGGAATGGGCGCCGTAAGCCCTGTGCCTTTTGCAGATGAAACTTTTATGCAAAAAGTAATTACAAGAATTGTTGAGCCTACGATCGCAGGTTTTCACAAAGAAAATTTAGAATACAAGGGCGTTGTTTTTATCGGGTTGATAAAAGTTAACAACGAGCCTTTGGTAATTGAATACAATTGCCGTTTTGGGGATCCTGAAACAGAAGTGATCATACCAAGAACGGAAAATGACCTGGTAGAAGTTTTTTCAGCTGTATCACAGCAACGCCTAAACGAAATAACAATTAAAACCAGCAGCAAGACAGCAACCACAGTGGTAGCGGTTAGCGGCGGCTACCCTAACGAATACACAACCGGAAAACAAATAGATGGCTTAGATAAAAACATAGTTGCCGATAGTATTATTTTTCATGCAGGCACTACAGAAAAAGAAGGAAAAATATTGTCAAATGGTGGCCGCGTTTTAGTGGTTACCTCTTTCGGAGATACCATTTCTGCGGCAGCAAAAAAATCAAATCAAATATTAGCACAAATTCATTTCGAAGGAATGTATTTTAGAGCGGATATCGGGTACGAATTTGCCTAAACTAACGGCCACGAATAAACGAAAAAAGAAAATGTTCTTTATTACACAATAAACTGCTCAATGCTCCGTTTTTAAAGGAAAGTAGTCATTTGTAAGAATTGTCTTTTTTCTGCGATTTTGCCTTATTTTACGTAAATTGTCAAAATAAAAACATTGTCGTTGTTAATTTGAATTTTTTCCTTCAACTTTGCTACCATTGTTTGTTTATATTACAATTTTTCTTATAACTAAATATGGAATTTTTTAACTTTTTTACTCAAGAAATCGCAATGGATTTGGGTACGGCTAATACACTGATCATTTTTCATGATGAAGTTGTAGTAAATGAACCTTCGATTGTTGCCCTAGACAGAAATAACCCCAAAAATATACTTGCCGTAGGGAAGAAAGCCCTCATGATGCACGAAAAAACGCATGAGAGCATTCGTACCGTTCGCCCGCTGAAAGACGGTGTGATAGCTGATTTCAACGCGGCAGAGTTGATGATAAGGGAGATGATCAAGATGATCTACCCCAAAAAACCCTTGTTTCCACCAAGCTGGCGCATGATGATCTGCATCCCAAGCAGCATCACGGAAGTTGAAAAACGTGCGGTAAGAGATAGTGCTGAACAGGCGGGTGCAAAGGAAGTTTACCTTATCCACGAACCAATGGCCGCGGCCCTGGGTATTGGGATAGATGTAGAAGAACCGGTTGGTAATATGATCATTGATATAGGCGGCGGTACTACAGGTATCACTGTTATCGCATTGGCAGGTATTGTTTGCGACCAAAGTATCCGTATCGCGGGTGACGAATTCACGGCTGATATCATGGAAGCGCTTCGCCGTTACCATAGCTTATTAATTGGAGAACGTACTGCTGAGCAGATCAAAATACAGGTTGGGGCCGCTATGAAGGACCTTGATACAGTTCCTCCGGATGATATTCCGGTGAACGGGCGCGATCTGGTAACGGGTATTCCTAAGCAAGTAATGGTAAGCTACCAGGAAGTTGCGGAAGCACTGGACAAAAGCATCTCGAAAATCGAAGAAGCGATCTTAAAAGCATTAGAAACCACCCCTCCGGAATTAGCCGGCGATATCTTTAGAAGAGGTCTGTATTTAACAGGTGGCGGAGCTTTACTAAGAGGATTGGATAAACGTATCACTGCCAAAATAAAATTACCGGTTCACGTAGCAGAAGACCCGCTTAAGAGTGTGGTTAGAGGCACAGGGATCGCATTAAAGAATTATGACAGGTATCCGTTCGTAATGCGTTAATAAAAAAGCAAGGATCAGAAGTACCAATGATTTATTGGCGTTTTGAGATTTGATAAATTCATCTTCTTGTGCGTAATATATTTCTTTTCATTCGGCGGTATTTAAATTTCATCCTTTTCCTGTTTCTACAGGCATTTTGCATCTATTTGATCGTTCATTATAATCGCTACCAAAATGCGGTAGCCTCTGAATCCATGAATGAGATCACCGGCCACATCAACAATCAATACAACGGCATCACCTACTACTTCCAGCTTAAAAGCACCAACGACTCTCTGGTTAAAGCCAATGCGGAGCTTTACAATAAATTGAAAACTGATTTTGAATTACCTGATACAACCAATAAAATAGTTATTAATACGATAAAGGTTGATTCTTTAATACTCGGGCGCAAATACCTTTATAAGGAAGCAAAAGTTGTGGCCAACTCTGTATCCTCTCAAACCAACTACCTTGTTCTAGGAAGAGGTTCCGATCAGCAATTGGTAAAAGATATTGGCGTTGTTGATCCAAACAATGATGTAATTGGTATTGTTACAGATGTTAGCAGCAATTTTGCTGTGGTAATGAGTTTGCTGCATAAAGACAGCAGGATAAGTGCCAAATTAAAAAAAGGCGGTGATGCGGGCATGGTTACCTGGGACGGGCAAGATCCAACACAGCTAACATTAAGCGAGATCAGAAAAAGCGCTAAAGTGGCCAAAGGTGATACCGTAGTAACCAGCGGGTTTACAACCACCTTTCCTTACGGATTAAATATTGGCACTATTCAGGAGATCATTCCGGAAAAAAGTACAAGTCATTATATAATAAAGCTTAAAACCTGCGCTAATTTCTATAACCTGCAATACGCCTACGCAATAGACAATTTGCAGAAAGATGAGATCAATAGACTATTAGAAAAAGCGAAAAAAGAAAGTCAATAATTAGTTGCCTAAGCAATTATCGTTATGAGTACACTGGTAAAAAATATTCTTCGTTTTGTATTGCTGATACTGGCACAGGTTTTTGTGCTGGACAAAATACACGTGAATTACCTTGTAACCCCGTACATCTATTTCCTGTTTATTTTATGGATGCCTTTTCAATTTAGCAAGCCTGTACAAATGATATTGGCCTTCTTTCTGGGGTTTACCTTAGATAGTTTTGGCCACAATCCCGGCTTTCATGCCGCGGCCTGCGTATTGATCGCTTACGTTCGTCCATACTTAATTAATTTACTTATTCCACAAGAAAGCGGCGATATCAACTACAACGAGCCGTCTATTAAAAGTATGGGAGGCTTTATCCCCTATACTTTGTACGCAGGTATTCTTACTTTTTTGCACAATGGCTGGCTTTTTTTACTGGAAGCATGGCAATTTGGAAATGTTTGGTATTTCGTCGCCAAAACAATGCTTTCTACGATCATAACTTTGGTACTTATTTTAATTACTGAATTATTATTTAATCGTAAACAGCAATTCAGAACAAATACTATGTAATTTTATTTGTCTTCAAGGAATTACAATCACTAAATAAATTATAACAAAGTGCCTGCG
The DNA here is from genome assembly GCA_035317105.1 of Ferruginibacter sp. GTDB lineage: Bacteria > Bacteroidota > Bacteroidia > Chitinophagales > Chitinophagaceae > Ferruginibacter. Next base: position 17,568 of record DATHHR010000034.1, read on the forward strand.
TTCAACCAGTCTCGTAATAATATTGTAAGGCTTTGTTTTATAGCCATGTTTATTATTATAATAGCCAGGCTATTTACGTTACAGATAATTTCTTCCAAATACAAGATACTGGCAGATGATCAGGGAAAATTCAGAAAGATCGTTTATCCCGATAGGGGAATTGTATATGATAGAAACGGTAACGCCATTCTGCAAAACACTACCATTTATGATCTGATGATAATGCCATCAAAATTAAAAGGCATTGATACGCTTGCACTATGTAATATTTTAGGCATTGATTCTGCGCAGTTCAACAAAAGAGTACTTGAATCGATCATAAAAAATTCAAGGTTGCGCCCTTCTGTTTTTGAAGGTTTATTAAGTGATGAGAAAATGGCGATGCTGAATGAAGCCATGTACAAATTTGTACCGGGGTTTTATTTACAGGAACGACCGGTGAGAGATTATCCTTATGATGCAGCAGGTAATATCCTCGGCTATTTATCAGAAGTTGATAGCGCTTTTCTTAAAAGGCATACAGAAGAAGGTTACCAGATAGGCGACTATGCAGGTAAAACAGGTTTAGAACATACTTATGAAAGAGTGTTGATGGGCACAAGAGGTATAGAATATTGGAAAAGAGATAATAAGAACAGGTTAACCGAAAGAGTAGAGAATGGCAAGTATGATACTGCCGCTATCGCCGGACAAAGCATGCACCTTTCTCTTGATATCGACCTGCAACAGCTGGGAGAAAAATTAATGCAAAATAAAATAGGCGCTATCGTTGCGCTTGATCCTAAAACAGGCGGTGTTTTAGCGATGATCAGCAGCCCTACTTACAAACCAAAATTTTTAACAGGTTCTGATAGAAGAAAACATATCAATGAATTGATGTTAAATCCGGCATTGCCGTTTTTAAATCGTACCGTGAATGCCTATTATTCGCCGGGCTCAACTTTTAAAACTTTACAGGCGCTTGTTGGCTTGCATGATGGCGTAATAACACCCTACACAACTTTTGTATGTACGGGTGCGTTTTATGGTTGTGGTAAACCCATGAAATGTTTGGATCCCGGTGTTTTTAAATTAAAAGAAGCCATCACTCACTCCTGCAATACTTATTTCGCCAATGTAATGGAAAGGGTTGTCAACAATCCTAAATTCCCAACAATGGATAGTAGCTTAACGCATTGGGCAAACTACATGTATTCATTTGGGCTGGGCCATAAATTAGGCATCGATGTTCCTTCAGAAAAAAGTGGTAAAATACCAACTGCAGATCTTTACAATAAAGTATATGGCGAAGGGCATTGGAATTTTTGCACGATCCGTTCTTTAAGTATCGGACAAGGAGAAGTATTAGTAACTCCTTTACAGGTAGCGAATGAAATGGCTTACCTCGCCAATAAAGGCTGGTATGTTACGCCACATATGGTTGATTCAATTGAAGGTGGTGATCAGTATGGCTTATTAAAAAGTTTCAAAGAAAAACATTATGGCATAGACATTCCCGACAGTGTGTTTGAAGCAGTGCATGATGGTATGCAGGGCGTAATGGAAACCGGTACAGGTAGCGCTGCTAAAGTTCCCGGAATAGTAGTCTGTGGTAAAACAGGTACCGTTGAAAATTATATCGGCCTGGAAAAACAAAAGTCGCATGCGTTCTTTGCTGCATTTGCGCCAAGGTCTGATCCAAAAATAGCGATCGCTGTTATTTGTGAAAACGCAGGGATGGGAGCCAACTCTGCTGCACCGATCGCCAGCTTAATGATAGAACAATATTTAAAAGATTCTATTCCTGAACCCGACCGTAAAGCGAAAGTGGCGCAATTGGCCAACATGAATTTGATACCGCCACGTATTCTTAAAGCAATGCGAAGCGAAGACTCTATGTTGCATATAAAAGATACTGACTACCTCACCGCAAACGGATTTACTACCAGTGTTAGGGATTCGATCGGAATTGATGAAGATGAGGACTATGTTATTATAAAAACACCCCCGGTAAAAGCAGCAGCACCTGCTTCTCCGAAAAAAAATAATACGGACACAACAATAAAAAACAAGGCAATTTTACCTGACGAGAAAAAGAAACAACCGGCAAAAAAGTAACCATAAAAAAATAAACAGTGTATCAAAAAAATCCGGCTATAGCAAAAGGTATTGATGGGGTATTAGTATCGCTTTACGTCCTGTTAGTGCTTATTGGTGTGCTGTGTATTTTTTCTGTTGAATATAAAAACGGGGAAAATATAATGCAGAGTATTCTTTTATTAAAAAAGAACTATGCAAGGCAATTACTATTTATTGGTATGTCTGTAATTATTGCGGTACTTATTTTATTGACAGATAGTAAGTTTTTTACCGCCACGGCCAATATCAGTTATGCGTTCGGGATTTTATTGATGATCGCAACGTTGTTCATTGGTAAAAATATTAATGGCTCTAAATCATGGATACCACTTGGGTTTTTTAACCTGCAGCCCGTTGAGTTGTGTAAGATATTTACAGCATTGGCCCTGGGGAAATTTTTATCCCTGCCCGAGACCAATTTTCAAAAGCCAAAAGCCCAGCTGATCGGCGCCGTTATTATTTTTACACCGGCTTTCTTTTCACTGTTACAAAATGAGACTGGTTTAGCATTGGTCTATTTCTCTTTTTTAATTCCGATGTACCGCGAAGGTTTGCCTCCGGGTTATTTAATCGCAGGAGCTACACTTGCTGTATTATTGATCGTGACATTATTATTTCCTGCAAAAACATTGTTGATCGCATTTTCCGTATTAGGAGTATTGGCCATTTATTTTTCAAGAGGTTATTTAAAAAGAAACCGCGGTTTGATTTATGTAATAATAACTATCTGGGCCTTCAGTTGTTTATTTGTTGGTATAATTGTGCCATTCATCTTCAAACACGTTTTTCAAAAATACCAGGCAGATAGAATATACAGCATGGTGGGGAAAGACAATCCCTTTGTTAACGAAAAGACAACCAGCATATCTGCTGCCGATCTAAAAATAAGAAACGATAAAAAAGAAAAAGAAAATTACAATGTTAAACAATCAAAGATCGCCATCGGATCGGGTGGTTTTTTTGGAAAAGGATTTTTGAAAGGCACGCAAACCCAAGGAGATTTTGTACCGGAACAACACACTGATTTTATTTTTACATCGGTTGGTGAAAGCTTTGGTTTTTGGGGAAGCTCTTTGTTAATGCTGCTTTACCTCGCTTTATTATTAAGAATAATCAATGTGGCGGAACGACAACGAAGTACATTTAGCAGGGTATACGCATATAGTGTAGCAGCTATTTTCTTCTTTCACGTTTCTATTAATATTTGCATGACGATAGGATTAGCACCTGTTATAGGAATTACATTGCCATTAATGAGTTACGGCGGATCCTCTTTAGTAACTTTTACAATCTTAATGTTTATTCTGATAAAATTAGACGCGGACAGACAAATGGTGCTTAGATAATTAGTTAGAAAAAATTATGAAAATCATTCCTTTAAATGAAGGCGCCTTTACAATAGACAAGACAAAAGTTTTCGTTCCATTTGATACAAAAACGGATGACCTGCAACAAAGGCCGATCGGAAGCCTATTGGTTGAGATAGACCCTTTTCTTATCATAACAAATAACGATGTATTGGTTTTAGATACCGGTTTAGGCTTTGCCAATAAAGATGGCGTTCTGCAGATCCATCAAAACCTTATAGATAATGGCATTAATCCTTCAGAAGTCACTAAAGTTTTATTGAGCCATTTGCACAAAGATCATAGCGGCGGTGTTGCTATAAAAGACAAACAACTCCATCAGTCTTTTTTGAGTTTTCCTAACGCCACTTATTATGTCAATAAAAAAGAATTGGCTTATGCGCTGGAAAATAAATCTGGCAGCTATATTCCTGAAGAATTTGACATATTAAATTCATCTGATAAAGTAGTATTGTTAGATGATGATGGATATATTGATGGATATATACATTATACCATGACGGGCGCGCACACACCTTACCATATTGTTTTTATGATCGAGGAAGATGGACAAAAAATTTTTTTTGGTGGCGATGATGCACCTCAGTTACAACAGATGAAAAACCGTTTTGTTGCTAAGTATGATTACGATGGGAAAAAATGTATGGAGTTAAGGCAACAATGGTGGCAACAGGGACAACAGGAAAAATGGACCTTTCTTTTTTATCACGATATTAAAACGCCTGTAGTAACTCCTTCCTGATAAAAAGATAATTTATTGATTAAACCCTCCTCCTCCGTTTTGACGATTTTGCTGTCTTCTTTGTATTGCCTCTATTAGTAATTGCCTGAATTTACCTTCCGCTTCAAATAAATGGTTTGTTCTTTCGGGACCTATGATTTTTATGAACTGCGTGCTATAGCTTTTTCTTATATCCAGAATTTTTTGGTCCCTGTCAAGTATATCCGGATCACTCTTAACAACGGTATGGATCTGATCTGAATATTGATTGTATACCGGCCAAAATTGTTCTGCCTCTTCAGGCGTAAGCTGTAGTTGTTTGCTGATAAATGCAATTTTTAAAGCCTCGATATTTTGCATTTTCTGACTTTCGCCCGAAGGATCTGTTTGCGCATTGGCAAACCCAACAGCAAATAAAAAAATAAACGATATAAATATATTCTTCATACTAACTCCTCACTAATTTTTTGATGAAGATGAATTTAATGCCTGCACATAATTATCCAGTGTTTTATCATCCACGATATAATCATCCTGGTTAGGAATGCTGTTGGCATCCAATCCCGATGTTAATGCAGCAACATCTGCATCATCATTATGTTTCTCTAAATAATTAGCGATCTCTTGTGTTGAAAGGCTATCAAGTGTTGCGTTGAACTGTGCATCGCCCATATTTTTTCCTTGTTGTATCGATGGATCTAACAAAGAGGCTACTTGTATAGTAGCAGTATTACCAAAGTTTTTGTCAACTTTATAAACACTAAAAGCCAATAGCACAATAACAGATGCTGCAACCGCTGTTTTTAAAACGCCATTTCGCTTACCTATGCGAATCACTTTTGCTTGTTGTGGCTGTACTTGTTTTAAAATACTTTCCGCCAAATCATCAAAATATCCGTTAGGTACTTTGTACACATTTTCATTTTGAATACTGTACAGCATGGCTGATAATTCTCGCAATTCATCAGCAACCGTTAATTCCCCTTCTTTTATTTTGGCTAAAATATTACCGGCAAGCGATTCGAAATAACCTGCAGGAACATTAAAAGTTGATTGGCCCGAAAATGCAGGCAAATTGTTTTCTTTGCCAAGCGCAAATAAAACAGCAGCAGGTATATCGTTGAAATAACCATCCGGGACGGTAAATACATTTACCTTTTCCATACCTGCCAGTAATGGACTCAGTTCTTGTAATTCCTTTAATATATCGTTGCTACTGATTTTCATTCGTTATTAAGACGTTAATATGGCTTGTTAGTTTAATGATTCAGTATAAAATCTTCTATTTTTTTCACTGCGTGATGATAACTGGCTTTTAATGCACCTTCACTCGTTTCCAGCACGCGGCTCATTTCCTCGTAGGGCATCTCATCATAATACCTCAAATTAAATACAGTACGCTGTTTATCAGGAAGTTGTTGCATTGCCAACTGCAATTTCCACTCAATTTTATTGGCATCAAAATCCTTGTCTGCCTTTAGGCGGTTACTTAATCCGCTTTCCTCATTACTGATAGAAACACTGCTTCTTCTTTTCTGTTGTTCAATAAATGTGAGGCATTCGTTAGTCGCAATGCGGTATAGCCAGGTGAATAACTGGCTATCTTCTCTAAAATTATCCAGGCCTTTCCAAACCTTAATGAACATATTTTGCAATACATCATTAGCATCTTCGTGCTCTACAACCATTCTTCTTATATGCCAATACAGCTTCTCCTGGTACTTCTTAATGATCTGCGTAAAGGCTTTTTCCTTTGTAACAGTTTCTTTAAATCGCAGCAATAGTTCTTTATCGTCCAAAAAATTCTCGGCCATAATAGGTTTATGAAAGCATAAAAATAAAAAAACCAATCGTAAGATTGGTTTAAATATTAAAAGTTTAATCTGTTTGTGGAATATTGTCTACTTCCTCGCCATTACTTTTTCCACTGCAGCTAAAATATGAGGTACGTCTAAGCCATATTTTACTAGTAATTCTGCCGGTGTTCCGCTTTCGCCGAAAGTATCGTTGGTACCAACGTACTCAATTGGAATAGGTAGATTTTTCGCGGCAACCTGTGCAATGCTATCCCCTAAACCGCCAATAATATTATGTTCTTCGCAGGTTACGGCGCATTTTGTTTTTTTGATAGAAGCAATTATAGCTTCAACATCCAAAGGTTTAATAGTGTGGATATTGATCACTTCAACGCTGATCCCTTTTTCTTCTAAAATTCTGCCGGCTTCAACAGCTTTCCAAACCAAATGGCCGCAAGCAAAAATGCTTACATCTTTACCATCAGATAATTTCTGTGCTTTACCGATCACGAAATCGCTTTCCTTTGTGAAGATCGGCCAAACTGGGCGACCAAAACGCAAATAAACAGGTCCCTGATAATCAGCAATAGCGAGGGTTGCAGCTTTTGTCTGGTTATAATCTGCCGGAACAATAACGGTCATGCCCGGTAGCATTTTCATCAATCCTATATCTTCTAATATCTGATGGGTAGCGCCATCTTCACCAAGTGTAAGTCCTGCATGCGATGCACAGATCTTTACATTTTTATTGCTATACGCTACTGACTGACGAATTTGATCGTACACCCTTCCTGTAGAAAAGTTTGCGAAGGTTGTGGTGTAAGGGATCTTACCGCCGATCGTTAATCCTGCAGCCATCCCGATCATGTTTGCCTCAGCAATACCGCACTGGATAAACCTTTCAGGAAATTCTTTTATAAAAGGATGTAATTTTAAAGAGCCGGCAAGATCTGCAGTCAGTGCTACAACATTCTCGTTTTTTCTACCTGCTTCCAAAATGCCATCCCCAAATCCGCTTCTTGTGTCTTTGTTTCCTGTTACCTGAATATCCTTTAACATAAATCGTGTTTGTAATTTTAAAAAGAACCTGCAAGATATTTGTTTAATTTGAAAAACCCTGCAATTTAGACTGCCTTCAGTCGTACTAATAGATGCAATTTTTATTCCAATTATCCCTTTGCTTTTGCCAGTTTCTGTTCCCATTGCCAGGCTGTTGACATCATCTCATCTAAATTATATTTCGGCACCCACTTTAATACATTCTTAGCCTTATCATTATTGGCATAAATAGCGATTACATCGCCCGGCCTTCTTGGCCCAATGGTGTAATTTAGTTTTACACCGCTTACTTTTTCGAAAGCATTGATCACTTCCAGCACAGTAAATCCATCACCCGTTCCCAAATTAAAAACTTCGCTTTTACTTTTATTTTTTTGTGCTATCAGGTAATCAAGCGCTAACGTATGCGCATGTGCGATATCGCTTACATGTATATAGTCTCGAACGCAGCTTCCATCTCTTGTTGGATAATCATTACCGTGTACATGCATCGATGGAATTTTACCCACGGCTGTTTGTGTAATAGCCGGCACAAGATTAGCCGGTTTTCCTAAGGGCATTTCGCCGATCAAAATAGACGGATCTGCACCAACCGGGTTAAAATAGCGTAACAATATCGCTTGTATATTATTGCTTTGAATAGTATCATTCACTATTTGCTCACCCATTTGCTTTGTAGCACCATAAGGAGATGCAGCGGGCTTTTGCGGGGTTTCTTCCGTTACAGGAATCGAATCAGGATCACCGTACACAGTGCAGGAAGAAGAGAAAACAAAATGCGGCACTTTATATTTTTCGGCACATTTTAAAATATTGATCAGCGAGATAAGGTTGTTCTCAAAATACAACATGGGTTTTTCTACCGATTCGCCCACTGCTTTATAGGCAGCAAAATGTATGATGCCAAGGATATCTTTATTTTCTGCAAAGATCGATTCTGTCCCCGCCAGATCACAAAGATCGATCGTGTAATTTTTTATTTTCTTATTGGTGATCTTTTCTGCGCCAGCTAAAATAGCAATGTCGCTTCTGGAGTTGTTATCTACAGAGATAACCTCATAACCATTTTGTAAAAGATCAACAATGGTATGTACACCAATGTAGCCACAACCTCCTGTTACTAATATTGTCTTCATACTACAAAGAAAATAAAAAAACACTCATTGTGGTGAGTGTTTTTATTATGATTTTATAAAATTTTATTTAATGAATAAATGCAACACTTCGTATATGCCTCCGGCCAACAGGCCACTTACCGGAATAGTTAGTATCCACGCCCAGATAAGATTGATGGTAACGCCCCAGCGTACCGCACTTAATCTTTTAGTGGCACCAACGCCAATGATAGCACCGGTTATTGTATGTGTAGTACTTACCGGAGCGCCCAGACTTGCAGCCGTAAATAGCGTGATAGCGCCTGCAGTTTCTGCACAAACACCCTCTAAAGGCGTAACCTTTGTGATCTTTGTGCCCATTGTTTTTACGATCTTCCACCCTCCACTCATTGTTCCAAGGGCAATGGCGCTATAGCAAACCAGCGGTACCCAGGTTGGCATATCGGCTAATGAATGGATATTTCCATTAGTAACTAACGTTACTGCAATAATACCCATCACTTTTTGTGCATCTGAACCACCATGGCCAATACTAAAGGCAGCGGAAGAGACCAGCTGAAGCCGCTTAAACATATTTCCCGTTCGGTAAGCATTTTCGCCACGTATATAATTATAGAAATAGGCAAGAATAAAAACAATACCTAATCCAAGTAACGAATATCTCTCAAGCGGTGTTTTAAAAGGAATGAAAACCATAGAGATGATCAGGACCGCAGCGATGATACTTGTCTTTAACCAGATACTTCTTTGCACTGTAACCAGTGTAATAAAAATAGCTATGACCATTCCTATTAAAGGCGCCAATACAATAAAAGAAATTGTTTTGTAAATACTTGTAGCATCAATACTTTGAAACCCTGCGTGAGCAACTGCTGCGCCCGCAAAACCGCCAATTAATGTATGTGATGATGAGGATGGAATACCATACCACCAGGTTAAAAGGCTCCAAAAAATAGCGGCAATGATCCCCGAAAGAATTACCACTAACGTGATCGATTCTTTATGTACTGTTTTGGCAACCGTGTTAGCAACATTATGATCACGAAATATAAAGAACGCAACGAAATTGAAAAAGGCTGCCCAAATTACCGCTTGAAAAGGTGTTAAGACCTTGGTAGAAACGATCGTTGCAATAGAATTTGCGGCATCATGAAAACCATTTATAAAATCAAAACAAATGGCAAGAAAAATTATGACTATTAATAATAAAGATATATTCATAAACTAATTTGGAAACCCACTGAAAGCACAATGCTGAATGCTCATGCATTAAGCCGCTGGCTTTAGGCATTAAGCATATTTAACAATTATTGATTCGATCACATTTGCAGCATCTTCACATTTATCCGTAACGGTCTCTAAAATTTGATAGATCTCTCTTTTTTTGATCACCTCTTTTGCATCAGGTTCCATGGCAAACAAACGCTCAATGCTCATATCGTACACATCGTCAGATTGATTTTCTATACTGTTGATAGCAACTAATGCATCAGTTATTTGTCGCATGTTTTTCATGTTACGTAATTCAGTAACCGCTTTGTGAACCTGCACACAACCTTCTGCGATCAGGTCTGCCATTTTTTTGATACCGATATCGTTAGGGTTAACACGATAAAAATTTATCTTTTTTGCCGAAGCATATATATAATCAGCAATATCATCTAAGGCACTAGCTAAATGATGAATATCTTCTCTATCGAACGGCGTGATAAAATTCTTTCCTAACTCAGTAAAAATATTATGTGTGTAATCGTCATTAACATGCTCCATGTCAATAATTTCCTGGATCAATTGTCCTCTTTTATCAAAATCAGGTTCGTTCACTACTTCTTTTAGCTTTTCCCCCATTTTTACTAATTCTTCCGCTACACTTTCAAATAATTGAAAAAATACCCTGTCTTTTGGTAAAAAGACACTCAAGATTGAATTGAATCCCATTGCTTTAAATTTTGGGCAAAAATAGAGTTATTGCCCTTCGTTGCAGAAGTTTTAAAAATGATAATAATAACTTAACATTGGGGTAACATCAATTGCCTATAGCGAAAAAATCAGGCAAAAAGCTACGTTAAGTAGATGTTGTATTTGATTATAATGCTATATCAAGTTATAATACTTCTTACCTTTAAATAACGGGCAAAGCCAATAAAATTTCTAACAAAAAGCTGAGTAGCCATTGACGGCAGTTAATTTATGGAACACAATCACGATCATTCCCATTCACATCACCATCATCATCATACAGTTGATCCTGTAAATATGAATACCGCCTTTATAGTGGGTATCATTTTAAATTTTGTTTTTGTACTGATAGAAGTGATCGCAGGTTTTTATAACCATTCTCTTTCTTTATTATCAGATGCAGGCCACAACTTGGCCGATGTTGGCGCTTTGGGCCTTTCGCTTTTAGCATTCAAAATGCTCAAAATAAAATCAACCGATCAATATACCTATGGTTATCGTAAAACATCGATATTGGTTGCTTTGCTTAATTCAATGATCCTGGTAATATCAATTGCGATCATTGCTTACGAAGGTGTGTTGCGTTTATTTCATCCCCCACATATTGCAGGTATCAATGTTTCAATTGTTGCGGCAATTGGTATTCTCATCAACTTTGCTTCAGCCCGTTTGTTTTTTAAAAATAAGGAAGATGATATAAATGTAAAAGCTGCCTACCTGCATTTAATGTCGGATGCTGTGGTGTCTTTAGGAATTGTTATTGGAGGGGTATTGATGTATTATCTGCATTGGTTCTGGCTAGATCCGTTAATTAGCATCATTATTGCTATTGTTATTTTGATCAGCACCTGGCACGTGCTAAAAGAAAGTTTGCGTTTGTCAATGGATGGTGTTCCCGAAGATATTAGTGTAGCGGATATTAAAGCCGCTGCTATGAAAGTAAAGGGTGTAAAAGATTTTCATCATATCCATATATGGGCCATCAGCTCTACTGAAAATGCATTGACAGGGCATTTGGTAATTGATACGAATATTACTGCAGACGAAGAACAAAAAATAAAGCACGATGTCAGGCACCGGTTAGAACATAAAAAAATTCACCACAGCACATTAGAAACGGAAAGAGAAAACCAGCCTTGCGAAGAATTGCCTTGCTAAAATAAATACACATGAAAAAGCTGCTGATCGTTATTGCTTTTTTTATTTGTTGGATAATACTTGCTCAAAGCTGTATGAAAATGAGGATAAGCGATAGCGAAGCAAAAAAACAATTTGCAGCAGCCGGTGTTACACTGCATACAGAAACCCTTGATGTAAATGGGTTCAAATTACATTACGTTCAAACAGGTAATGATACTTTTCCTACTTTGTTTTTTGTACATGGCTCTCCGGGCAGCTGGGACGCATTTAGCGTTTACTTAAAAGATAGCGACCTGTTAAAAAAATACCGAATGGTCTCTATCGACAGGCCAGGGTTTGGCTATAGCGAATTCGGAAATGCAAGAAATTTATCCGACCAATCTGCTATCATCAGTCCCATTTTCAAACACATACAAAATGGCAAACCAATTTATATTATCGGCCATTCACTCGGCGGACCTATGATCGTTAAACTGGTAGCAGATAATCCATTTACTTTTTCGGGTATGGTAATATTAGCGGGGTCCGTTGATCCTGCGGAAGAGGCGCCTGAAAAATGGAGAGGTTTTTTAAAGAACAGCGGCTTACAATATCTTTTACCGGGTGCATTCAGGCCAAGCAATAATGAGATATGGTATTTGAAAAAAGACCTGCCACCTTTATCAAAACAATTCGCTTCTATTACCTGCAACGTGTGGATAATACATGGCAATAAAGATAAATTTGTACCCGTTGGCAATGCTGCTTATGCCAAAAAAATGCTGGTGAATGCAAAAAGTGTAGATGTTACAATATTAGATGGCGCACCACATTTTATTCCCTGGGCACCGTGGTATATAGATGTAAAAAAAGTTTTATTACAATTGCACGGTACAATGTCGCCCAATGGTATGTTGCCCGAATAACAATCTTTTCATAATATTCTCCCGGGCATTTTTTAAATTACATCCGGCACCTTTGCGGGAATTCAAAATATAGCGAATTTATTCCCGCTATTAAATCAATCAATAATGATCAGTTTAAAAGATATCAGAAAAAAAATATTGAGTGGGGATTTTTCATCCCTGCTGCATTGGGGTAGCAATGATAATATCCATCCCTCGGAAGTTGCAAAGCTTTTTAATGATCTGCCCTTAGATGCCGCGCTTCGTGCTTTCAATTCTTTTCCGCAAAAAAAACAGGTGATCGTTTTTTCTTACCTGGAGCTTTCTTTGCAGAAAAAAATTATTCGTAGCACAAATAAAGAAAATGCTTCTTTCATTTTAAATAAATTAAGCTCTGATGACAGGCTCACTTTAATTAATTCTTTCAAGGTCGGTGTTGAGCGTTCACATATCCTTGAATTACTGGAGGATAAAAATAAAAAATCTACACATGATATGTTGGGCTATCCTACAAAAAGCGTAGCTAGGCTGGTCAATACAGAATTTGCAACAATAAGTGAGCATATGACTGTTGCCGAAGCAAGTGAACACTTACGCAAAAATCATGTTGATTCTGAAACAGCGAATGTGATATATGTAATCGATAGCAATGGAAAATTAATAGATGATATTCCTGTAAGAAGATTGGTACTGAATGCGCCGGATAAACATGTGTCTGAAATAATGGATGGTTATTGTGTCCAGCTGAATTTAAATGATAGCGCAGATGATGCGGTCTCTAAATTTCAGGAATATGACCGCACCGTTTTGCCTGTAACCAATGATGATAATTTATTATTAGGCGTTGTAACCGTTGATGATGTGATGGATGTACAGGAACAGCGTGATACAAGAGATATGCAAAGATTTGGCGGGGTAGACTCGTTGGATTATCCTTATGTAAACACACCTTTCTTTTCACTTATCAGAAAAAGAGCGGGTTGGCTCATCATACTTTTTTTGGGAGAAATGCTAACGGCTACGGCTATGGGTTATTTTGAAGTAGAGATATCCAAAGCTGTTATGCTGGCGTTATTTATTCCATTGATCATTTCGAGCGGCGGTAACTGCGGCTCCCAGGCTGCTACACTAATTATCAGGGCAATGGCTGTTAAAGAATTATCTATAAAAGATTGGTGGTATGTAATGAGGCGTGAAATTCTTTCGGGCCTGACATTAGGAATAATATTGGGTGCTATCGGTTTTGTACGCATTGCCGCCTGGCAAAAATTACACTTATATAATTACGGGGTTCACTGGATGCTATTATCGATCACTATTTTCTTTTCGCTGATCGGTATCGTCATGTGGGGAACGCTTTGCGGATCAATGATACCGATCATCTTAAAAAAATGTAAACAGGATCCTGCGGCTTCATCGGCACCTTTTGTGGCAACATTGGTCGATGTTACGGGCCTTGTTATTTATTTTAGTATTGCAGCGCTGATCTTAAAAGGCACTTTATTATAATAAATATTTATTGCACTACTATTTTTTGTTCTTTGGTTCCTGCGTTACTATAAATTTTTAAAATATAGACCCCTTTTGCAAATTGATCGAGCGGGATGGTTGCTGCCGTATTTCCTGCAATAGCGCCAAATTGATCTTTGTACAGTAATTTTCCTTCCGTATTAAATATTTCAGCAGAAACATTCGTAAGGTCTATTGTGCATTCGATACTTATCTTATCTGTTGCAGGATTAGGGAAAACTTTCCATTGAGGCGCTATCGTAATACTTACTGTATCTGAATAAATACTGCTGCTATCCATTTCTACTTCCTGGATCCTGTAATAATTTATACCGTTTTGTGTTGTCACATTTGCATATGCGTATTGTTGTAACCCATTTCCGGTAGTAGATGGTACTTGTCCGACCACAATAAAATTTTTATCGTCGCTGCTGCGTTCCACATTATAGTAACTGGTATTAATTTCATATGCTGTCCATGAAAGCTGTGCCGTATTAGTTCCTTGTTTCACAACGCTAAGAGAAAGTTCGGAATTTTGGATACTAAAATTATTGTCTGAGATATCATAAAAAACATTTCCGGCGGACTCAATTTTAATACGCGCCTCATTGGTCAATTGCATTGGAACTTTTATTTGTGCCGTGCCTGTGTTAGGAGCATTTGCTACTAACGTATCTGAATAGCTAAAGCCGCCATCTGTAGATAATAAAATATTTACATTGCTGCAGTTAACGGGGTAAGAAGCCGTATTAGCAACATTCCAGGTAACAGTTTGTACATCATTCCCATACCATATTATATTTGTTGCAGTTGGATTGGTAACAATGAAAGGGCCAGACGATCCATCAACAATAACTGAAGTTTCTGCAAAACATACGCCGCCACCTACAGATCTATTATCTCTTGCCGTTAGCCTGAAATGCATTGTGCGTGAATAAGATGGCAATATTTCTCCGATAGTTGTTACATTATTTATTACATCTGATAACTGTGGGAAATAACGCGATGGCGAGGTAACCGGTAAAAAAGAACGAAAGATCGGTGCATCGCCGGTGGGACCATTCCACGGACCAAATGGCCCGCCAACATCAACCTGTTCCCAGCAATAAGTCAAAGCATCGCCATCAGGGTCTGTTGCACTTCCGGTTAAAACAAAAGGTGTTGCTACAGGAATTGTGTACGCAGACCCTGCATTTACAACCGGTGCATTATTTCCAGTTGTTGTTATGATAGGGCAGGTGCTGCCATCTCCGCTAATCGTATACTGTGTTATCTCATCAAAATTGATCCCGTTAAAATAAGGGTCGCTATGCAATTGTAAATTATCTGAGCCACAAAGCCCATTACTTACCGGGCCTTCTGCATATGCCATGATCGTACTTCCGCTGCCGGGTTCATCATTTGTAGTATTTGATTGTTGTCCGGATGCGCCGCAAAAACCTGCATTCGAATTAAACGGATGGTGTGCCCCAAACTCGTGGCCAATCTCATGCGCTACGTAATCAATACTAAACGGATCTCCTATCGGAGAACCAATACCTGTAATGCTCGATGCCTTTACTCCGGCATCGCACACAACACCAATAATGGATAAACCTCCTGTGCCTGTACTGAACGTGTGGCCAATATCATAATTAGCATTTCCAATACTATCATCGATCACTGTTTGACTCTGATCAATTAAAACCGGCCCGTCGTTATTTCCTGTGAAAGGATCGGTAGATGGATCGGTGAAAATAATATGGTCTTCATTTGCAACGAGAACAAAATGAATAGCAAATTCTGTTGTATAAACACCATCGATCCTATTAACTGTTGTTAGTATTGCAGATAAAGTTTGTGTTACCGTTGGTGTGGATGATCCTGTTGCCGCAACAGCATACTCACCGGTACAAGCTACTGCCAAACGATAGGTAAGCAATTGCGGGCCTACGCATTGTGGGCCCGATAATACTCGTGGCTTCAATCCAAAGGTCGACCTGTTATCTTTTAACTCCGGTTCAACAAATGAGCCTTTTTGTTTTACATCAGATTTAAAATAAGAAATATACTCGTGCCTGTCGCCTTGTACATACGGGTCAATAAAAACAGCCCCTGTTACAGGAGATAATATCATTGCGTGAAAACCAAACGCTGTCCAGTCTAATTTGATCGTTGCTGTACTATCATCAATTCCTTCACCAACATATGTCTTTAACATTGTGAACTTTGCTGCCAGCACAGGTTCCATGATATCGTTCTCCCAAATATGAAACCGACTCATAGTACCATTTGGCATAGGGATCACTATGACCGAAGCAGTATCATTTATTTTTTTTTGGGTAGATATCGTTGTAAAAAAATCAAGAAGTCCTGAAGTATCAAGGGAAAGGTTTCTGCTTTTCTCTGGTACAACCGTTCTTAGTTCATCAGGATTAATTGTCCTGGCAGTAATATCCGTAAAAAAACTTGTTTGCGCTTTCGCCAGATGAAAAGCAAATAAAAAAATAAGGCAGGCAATGATTTTTGGAGAAATGTGTTTCATCACAGGTTTTACTTTTGCTCTATAAAGGTAGAACTATATCACGCAAAGCAATAGGCTTGCTTTTAAGAAGATGTTATCAGCATGTAAAAGGTTGCCTGTTCTGGTTTAAGGATTATGAGAAAGCTGTGGTTTTTTCTTTCTGAACCTCACTGTCTTTTGTGTGTAATCATGTGTGAGCACACTGATATTACCATCTATCTCTAATACACAAAGATCTACCTGCTTAATTCCTTCAACACCATGTTCACGAATGGCTCTTTCTAATTCGTCTGCTGACATCATTGCTTCTCTCAATCCGGTACTCAGTATTTCACCATCATGTATCAGTATTATTTTTTCGCCCTGAACCAATTTGCTTAGGCCAGGAAACATCCTTAATAAAAACTTGAAAACATAATTACATATAAACAAGCCCAGCGCTGCACAAATTCCTCCAGGTAAAGAAGTATCATTACCCACCATTGCATTTTGTACGCTATTGCTAATTAATAAAATGAAAACAAGATCAATAACAGATAACTGGGCTAATTCTTTCTTACCAAACAGCCGTATAGCAATAATAATAAAAAGATAAATAGCAATTGACTTTCCTGCTATGATAAGATAATGCAATACGGTATCCATAATTTGTTTTTTTACTTAGCAATCTTTCCACATGCAAGGTAACAATTAATGATTTCTTATTCGTGGCAAAGGGTACTTTGAAAAATTTTTTAAAAAATAGAAGTTTTAGTAGATTGCATCAACTATTAATTAAACAATTTATATGGAAGAGATAGAAATCCCTCTTGAAAGCGTGAATGATGAAATTAACGACAGGGCTGAAGAAGCCGCTGAAAAAAAGGAAGTGAAATGGATACTTTTCGTAGCTATTTCAACTGCACTAATGGCTGTATTTGCTGCTATCGGCGGATTAATGGCTGGCCATTATTCTGAAGACGCTATGAGACACCAGATCAAAGCTTCTGATCAATGGGCATTCTACCAGGCCAAAGGTATCAAGGCTGATATACGTGAGCTGCAGCCACAGCTTTTTAAGGGAAATGCTTCTTCCGATTCCTTAAGAAGTCAGCAGGCAGTGATCATGAAAAAGGCCAAAGA
>DATHHR010000035.1:0-16090 GCA_035317105.1 Ferruginibacter sp.
CATATTTGGAATAAATACCTGCCCGTGATCAGGATCCTGTTAAAAAAATCAGCAACAGGTAACCAAACGCTTGATCTTAACCGTATCGATTTTGAAAGAGCAGGTAGCGGACGTAAAGCAGGATATAAATTCAACATTGAATTTGAAGATGGGAAAGTCGCAAATGTTATTAGCGGTTCTGACCTGGCAAGCCATTTATCAATTGTAATGCTGGAAGATGCCAGCACAAAAAAAATATTAAAAGAAAGTAATTACAGCGTAAGCTTAAATACAAGGTTTCAATTATTAATAAAAAATACTTCCCCTGCACCGAAAGCTGAAACACCTGCAACAGAAACTTCGGAAGAGTAAACAATTTTAATCAGCTATACATTTTGACATTTAAAGATTTTGGGTTTGATGAGCGTTTAATAGAAGGTATAGAATCTTCAGGTTATAACACGGCTACTCCTGTTCAGGAACAAGTGATCCCATTGGTATTGCAAGGCAAAGATGTGATCGCATCTGCACAAACAGGCACCGGTAAAACGGCTGCATTTCTTCTTCCACTAATTAATAAAATAATCACCGGCCCTTCTAATCATGGAAGCAGCATTACTGCTTTAGTGATCGTGCCAACACGCGAATTGGCTGTACAGATCGCGCAACACATGGAAGGCCTCTCCTATTTTACTTCGGTAAGTTCTATTGCTGTTTATGGCGGTGGCGATGGCAATGCATTTGTTCAGGAAAAGAAAGCATTAAGCATGGGCGCCGATGTAGTGATTTGCACACCGGGTAAAATGATCGCGCATTTAAATATGGGCTATGTAAAATTCGACGGACTTAAATATTTAGTATTGGATGAAGCCGATCGTATGTTGGATATGGGTTTTTATGATGACCTGATGCGCATCATCAATAGCCTGCCGGCAAAAAGACAAAACCTTTTATTCTCGGCAACCATGCCACAAAAAATAAGAGAGCTGGCAAGAAAAATTTTGCACGAACCTGCAGAAATAAATATCTCTATCAGCAAGCCAAATGAAAAAATTGTTCAGTTGGCTTACGTTGTATACGAACCACAAAAAATTCCTTTAGTAAAATACATCCTGCACCAAAAAACATTTAAATCTGTATTGATATTTTGCAGCAGTAAAATGAGTGTAAAACAATTGAATCGTGATTTGAAGAAAACAGGTTTACCAATCGATGAAATTCATAGTGACCTTGAACAGGATGTAAGGGAAGATACTTTAATGAAATTCAAAAGCGGCCGTTTACAAATTTTAGTGGCTACAGATATTTTAAGCCGTGGTATTGATATTGATAATATTGACCTTGTAATAAATTACGATGTGCCGCATGATGGTGAAGATTATGTGCACCGTATCGGCCGTACCGCGCGTGCCGCCGCAGAAGGAACTGCCATCACTTTCGTAAGTGAAAAAGAACAACGCAAATTTGCCAGTATAGAAAAATTGATCGGTAAACCTGTTCCTAAAGCGGTTGTACCCGAAGAGTTTGGCGAAGTACCTGAATATGCTCCTACAGCTTTCAGGCCAAAAGACGGTGCGGGCAGAAGCCAGAAAAGGCCGGGTGGTTACAATCAAAACACATCAAGAAGACCTCATTAATACAATTTCACGCAAAGTCGCGTAAGAAAGCAAAGTCGCAAAGCGACTATCTTATTTTACTTAATTCTCTTTGCGCCTTTGCGTGAAAACCTTCCCTACAAATGAAATATATTTGTAAAAACAATATCCTATTTCATCCACCGCCAACATATTATCCAGTCCGATAGAATATTTAAAAGGCGTTGGCCCTTTAAAAGCTGAGCTGATAAAAAAAGAGCTCAACATATTTACATTTAAAGATCTGTTAGAGTTCTATCCTTTCCGTCATGTTGATAGAACGAAGGTGGATAAAATTTCTTCCCTTACACAACAAACAGAGTACGCACAGATTGCAGGAAAATTAATTCAGTTCGATATTGTTGGAGATAAAAGAAGCAAGCGTTTAGTTGCTTATTTAGAAGATGATACCGGCGAAATAGAACTCACCTGGTTCCAGGGAATTAACTGGATAGAAAAAACTTTACATATCGGTCAGCAATACCTGGTGTTTGGCAAAGTAGGTTTCTTTAATCGGAACGTACAAATGATGCACCCCGAAATGGAAATCTTTACTCCCGAAAAAGCGGGAGGCAAAAAATTTTTAGAGCCCGTTTATCCATCTACAGAAAAACTAAAAACACGCGGCCTAAATGGAAGAGCGATCGGAAAGCTAACACATGCTTTATTACAATTAATTACGCCAAAAGATCTTCCCGAAAATTTACCGGAATCGATCGTAAAACAATATCGTTTTGTTTCAAGATTTGATGCTTTTTGCAATATCCATTTTCCTGCATCGGATGAATTATATACACATGCCCTGCGCCGTTTAAAATTTGAAGAACTGTTTTTTGCACAAATACGCCTGGGCATTATTCGGGGTGAGCGGCACCGTTTCAGTAAGGGTTGGGTATTTGATAAAGTAGGCGACCTGTTCAACAATTTCTACACTAATTACCTGCCATTCGAATTGACCGGAGCCCAAAAAAGAGTACTGAAAGAAATAAGAAAAGACACGGGCAGCGGCAAACAAATGAACCGTCTCTTACAGGGAGATGTGGGCAGCGGTAAAACTATTGTAGCACTTTTGAGTATGCTGATAGCGGCGGATAATGGTTTTCAGAGCTGCATGATGGCGCCTACGGAAATATTAGCACAACAACATTTTAACAGCATTACCGCATTGGTAAAAGATATGCCGGTTGTTGTAAAAATACTGACCGGCTCATCAAAGGTTAAACATCGAAGAGAGGTTTTAAAAAGCTGTGAAGACGGAACACTCAATATCCTGATCGGCACACATGCCGTGATAGAAGATAAAGTGATCTTTAAAAATTTGGGATTTGCGGTGGTAGATGAGCAACACAAATTCGGCGTAGCACAAAGGGCACAGCTCTGGAAAAAAAATACAATGCCACCGCATGTATTGGTGATGACAGCAACACCTATTCCAAGAACACTGGCGCTAACCGCTTATGGTGATCTTGATTATAGCGTAATGGATGAGCTGCCACCGGGCAGGCAACCGATAGCCACTGTGCACCGTTATGAACAGGCAAGGCCGCAGGTAATGGATTTTATCAAAGAAGAAATAGGTAAAGGCAGACAAGCATATATCATTTATCCATTGATCGAAGAATCTTCTAAAATGGATTATGAAAACCTGATGAAAGGATACGAAGAAGTGAAATCGTTTTTTCCTGAACCAAAATATTGGATCAGCATGGTGCATGGCAGGCAACCGGCAGAACAAAAAGATACTAATATGCAACGTTTTGTAAATGGCGACACAAATATAATGGTAGGCACAACAGTTATTGAAGTAGGTGTAAACGTGCCCAATGCCTCAGTAATGGTGATCGAAAGTGCCGAAAAATTTGGTTTATCGCAATTACATCAATTAAGGGGAAGGGTTGGTCGTGGTAGTGAGAAAAGTTTTTGTATCTTACTGACTGGCAGCAAAGTATCTGCTGATGCAAAAGAACGTTTAAAGATATTATGCGCCACTAATGATGGGTTTAAAGTGGCCGAGAAAGATCTTGAAATTCGCGGGCCGGGAGATATTGGCGGAACTAGGCAAAGCGGATTATTAGACTTTAAACTGGCGAACATAGTACAAGATAAAATAATATTGGAAGCTGCTAAAAAAGCAGCGGAAGCTATTTTAGAAGAAGATCCGGACCTAAGCGCTGAGAAAAACTTATCGCTGAAGACATATCTGCAGCTACAAAAAGGCAAAACAGTCTGGAGTAAGATCTCCTGATTCTTAACCAAATGTTACCGTTGGAATATTAGGGTAATATTAGCATTTGGATCAAGAACTTCGCAAAAAATTATAAGGTACGATGCTACAAAGAATGGCTACTTATTTTTTATTGATTTTTGCAGCATCGTTTGTTGCGCAATCTTCCTATGCCCAGTTACAATTTGTAGAAAACAAAGGGCAATGGGATAAAGCGATCGTTTTAAAAGCTGATATTTCTACCGGCGCATTTTTTTTACAGAAAAACGGATTTTCAGTTTTACTAAACTCGCCGGCAGACCTCTTAAAGTTGGAAGAAACAGTACATGGTGACCATACACCAAAGCCTGCGCCGGATACGAGCAAAAGTAGTGTAGGTTTTGTTGTCGCTAACTCTTCTTCAGCTACAACTACTTCAACAACAAGTACAACTTCATCTCAGCCTGTTACTATTCACTCGCATTTTTATACTGTAGAATTTGTAGGCGCTTCTGATAATGTAGAGATCGTTCCTGAAAAAGGGTTACCCACTTACAACAATTATTTTATTGGAAATGATACTACCAAATGGCAAAGTAATTGTAAAATTTACCAGGCGGTAACCTATAAAAATATTTATCCCAATATCGATGTGCATTATTATACTACGGGTGGCACTTTGAAATATGATATCATAATAAGGCCAGGCGGCAACCCTAATGATATTGTGATGAAATACGCTGGCGTAGGTGATGTACAGGTTAAAAACAAAGAGCTGATCATTACAACTTCTGTCGGTGAAACAAAAGAACTCTATCCTTATACCTATCAATTGCAAGGCGATAACCGCGTTACACTCGATTGTAAATACCAGGTAAGAGACAGCACCGTAAGATTTAAAATAAAAGAACATGCAGATGGCTCTACTATTGTCATTGATCCAACATTAATATTCTCTTCGTTTACAGGCAGCACCGCTGATAACTGGGGTTATACCGCAACCCCGGGGCCAGACGGAAGCTTTTATGCAGGAGGGATCGTTTTTAATAACGGAGGATCTTTCCCTACATCGCCCGGATCATTTCAGCAAACCTTTAATGGCGGTGTTGTTGATGATGAGATAGGATATGGATATGATATAAGCATCATTAAATTTTCTGCCAACGGCGATAAAAGGCTCTATGGTACTTACCTTGGAGGAGAAGGCAATGAACAGCCACACAGTATGATCTGCGATGCACAGGGCAATTTAATAATCACGGGCCGCAGCTGCTCTCCTGATTATCCAATAAAACCTTCAACAAATTCGGTATACGAAAGTACCAATCACAATACCAGCGATTACGATATCATTGTTACAAAATTCAATAGCACGGGCACGGGTATAATTGGTTCTATAAAAATAGGGGGAACCAAAGATGACGGTGTAAATATCAGGGGCAAATATGTACCTCCTCCTTCGGGTACACCTGATGGAGCAGGGAGCATCCGCAGAAATTATGGCGATGACGCAAGAGGTGAGGTAATACTAGATGCCGGCAACAATATTATTGTAGCATCCTGCACACAATCAAACAATTTTCCCGTTATAAATACCGGTATACAAACTTCTTTTGCTGGTACATACCAGGATGGTGTTGTACTTAAATTTGCACCTGACCTTTCCTCCATAACCTTCAGCACCTACTTTGGTGGAACTGGTGATGACGCTTGCTTTGCCGCAGCTATTGATCCGATAACAGGCAATTTATATATAGGCGGTAGTACTACAAGTACCAATTTACCCGGTAATAAAACAGGCGTTACAGGACCTAATTATTTTGGAGGCTTGACCGATGGATATGTAACAGAATTGCAACCTGATGGAAGTGCCATTATTAAAACAACTTATGCGGGCACAAACGGTGATGATATGTTGTATGGTTTAAAATTTGACCGATCCGGTTTCCCTTATATCATGGGTTCAACAACAGGCGATTGGCCCATTATAAATGCAGCTTTCAGTAATCCGGGAAGTAAACAATTTATAGCGAAATTAAAACCTGATCTTTCCAGCTATGTTTACTCTACAATATTCGGTACTAACGCCAATGTCCCTAATATTTCACCCGTTGCATTTTTAGTTGATCGTTGCGAGAATGTTTATATATCGGGATGGGGAGGCTCATTTGATAATGGTGATGGTTATCCGTCGGTCGGAACGTCAGGCATGACCGTTACAGCCAATGCTATTCAAAAAACTACTGATGGAAACGATTTTTATTTTTTCGTGTTGGAAAAAAATGCCAATAGCCAATTGTTTGGTAGCTTCTTCGGACAAGACGGAGGCTTTGCCGATCATGTTGATGGTGGAACAAGCCGCTTTGATGATAACGGAATTATTTACCAGGCGGTATGTGCTAACTGCTATGGAAAGAATGCAGTATTTCCCGTAACTCCCGGTGTATGGGCTCCTAAAAACGGCACTGGGACAAATGGTTGTAACGAGGCTGCTGTAAAAATTGCGATGAATTTTGCAGGAATTACCGCGGGGATAAAAACAATTGGCGATGGAATAAGTGACGATTCAATTGGCTGCTTGCCATTTACCGTTGAATTAATAGATACAGGTTCTGTAGCAAAAAAATACATGTGGAATTATGGTGATGGATCTGCCAAAGACACAACAACAAGTGTTCTTTCATCACATGTATTTAATACAGTAGGCGTGTTTACAGTGATGTTAATCGCAGAAGACAGTATTAAATGTAACATAAGGGATACTGCCTACAAAACAATCAGGGTTAGTACAAACAGTGCTACCGCAAATTTTACCTACGCAAAAACCGGTGTATGTTCTGCTGACCTGAATTATGTTTTTACAAATCTTTCAACGGATGTGACCGGCACTTTTTCTCCTAAATCTTTTGTATGGAATTATGGCGATGGCTCTCCTAATGATACACTTAGCTTAACAGATACCAAGAACCATACATTTGCTTCAGCAGGTTCGTACGTTGTAACATTGTGCGTGATTGACTCGCTTGTCTGCAATGAACCTGCCTGTACTAACCAGGTGATACGGATCGCATCCAATGTAAAAGCACAAATAGCTACTCCTGCAAAAGGCTGTGCCGCTTATACAGCGATATTTAATAATACAAGTTTAGGCGGAACAAGCTTCGCCTGGAATTTTGATGATCCTGCAAGCGGTGCGCTAAATACTTCTACAGATATCAGCCCTACACATATTTATAATAAACCGGGAACGTATATCATTAAGCTTATCGCTACTGATAACAATACTTGTAACAAAATAGACAGTACAACATTTATTGTTGTTGTTTCACCAAAACCAGTAGCGCAATTTTCATGGTCGCCCAATCCTCCGGTAAACAATACACCTACACAGTTTACCAACACTTCTACCGGAGCCACAAAATACTTTTGGGATTTTGATGAGAACAGTAATACGTCAACAGAATTTCAACCTTCTTACCAATTTAATTTATCAACCACTTTTCATGTTTGCCTCCAGGCGATCAATGATGAAGGATGTATAGATACAGCTTGTCAGGATATTAGCGCCATCATAACTCCTTTACTGGATGTGCCCAATGCTTTTACGCCTAGCAAACCCGGAAATAACAGCGTTATAAAAGTAGAAGGCTTTGGTATTGGTATCATGGATTGGAAAATATACAACCGGTGGGGACAACTGGTTTTTGAAAGTACCAACAAAGAAAATGGCTGGGATGGTACATTCAAAGGCGTTTTGCAACCGATGGATGTGTATACCTACACGCTGCAAGTACAATATACCGACAACAAATTATATACAAAAACAGGAGATATCACTTTGATAAGATAAGATCGAATATTTAATAAGTAATATTTAATATTGATTGATGGACTAAAGGAAGATAATAATGAAAAGAAGAAAATATTACATATTAGATCATCCATATTACATTTGAAAAGAATACTGTCCATATTAATATTTACTATTTCATTTGCTTTCTCCCTGAAGGCGCAGGACCTTCATTTTTCTCAATTTTTTAATGCACCACTGACCATCAATCCTGCTAATACCGGTTTTATACCTGATGCAGATTATCGCGTTGGTGTACATTACCGCAACCAATGGTCTTCTATATTAACTGCTCCATATAAAACAGTGAGCGCTTTTGCCGATGCACAGGTTTTAAGAAATAAGATCGAAAATGGCTGGCTTGGTTTGGGTGGCTATATATTAAGCGATGTTGCAGGCACGGGCACATTAAGATCTACACAAGTATATGGTTCAGTTGCCTATCACCAAATGTTAGGCAGAGGAAGTTTATTATCTGCAGGCTTTAATTTGGGTTGGGTAAACAAACAGATCGATGCCAGTAAATTAACTTTTCCGGATCAGTTCAACGGTACTTTTTTCGACAACACTATTCAAAACAGTGATGACGTTATCACTAAACCCAATGTCAGTTTTTTTGATATGCAGGCAGGTGTTAACTATGCCTACTTTCCTACTGATGATATATATATTAATGTGGGCTATTCCATCCAACACGTGAACGCTCCTACAGAATCTTTTTTCGGTGATAAAACATCTGATGGCAAATTACCTTTGCGGCAGATAGCTTTTTTTAGCGCCCTTTTAAAACCTAATGCTAAAGTTATCCTTAACCCCAATGCTTATTTTACAACACAGGCAAAATCAACAGAGCTTATGTTTGGCTTAAATGCTAATTACGATCTGGAAGATGGCGGCAATAAGCAATTGATCCTGGGCGCTTATTATCGCTGGGGCGATGCAGCTATTGCTGTTGCAGGAATTGAGATAAACCATATACGCTTTACTTTTAGCTATGATATTACCACATCTGCATTGGCACAGTTTAATGGTTCACAAGGTGCCGAAGAATTTAACTTAATGAAAAAAGGATTTTATAATGATAATAGCTCTCCGAAACAATCTTTATGTCCGGAGTTTTAATTTGAAAAGTTGATATGAAAAGAAGCACCATAATTATTTGCCTGCTGATGATCACGGCGCATACAATGGCACAATTCAACGGCCAATATGCGAGCCATGATAGTTCGGATGGAGATGATACTTACGGATTCAACAGAAAATCTTTATTTGCCGGTGGTACGATTGGCATAGGCGCCAGCAATTATAGTTTCAATGCAGGTGCTACTCCTGAAATTGGTTTCACCGTAAGATCGTGGTTGGATGTGGGCGGCCTGGTAAATATCAATTATTATTCTGAGCGCCCCGATCCTACTTACACGTACAATTACAATACAAGAACAAGAAGCTTTAACTATGGTATTGGAGGATTTTTGCGTGCCTACCCGCTTCCATTTCTTTTTCTGCAGGTAGAGCCACAACTAAATTTTCTTACAACAAGCTATGCGGATTATAGCACTACTCCCACAAATAATTATTCTGTTCAGGCAACAGCTCCGAGTTTATTATTAGGTGGCGGTTATTGCCAAAGGATCACGGGCCGCAGTAATTTTTATTTTGCAGTGATGTTTGATGCGCTGGATAGCAAATATTCACCTTACCGCGATCCTTATACTAACACCATACTGCCGGTATTTCAGGCAGGCTTTGACTTTAACTTACATCCGTCACAATAACACAACGGCCGAATACTTCCCAATTGTAAGTAGCAATGGGGTATATTTTTGCGATCGAAAAAAATATACCCTATTCCACATCTTACATATTAAATAACGTACTTATCTTCAACAAAATTCAATATGTCTCCTATACTATTGCTGTCGTTTGTTTTGGGATATTTTTTGTTATTGTTTGCCGTAGCTGCATATACCAGTCGCAATTCAACAAACGATTCATTTTTTATTGGCAACCGCAATAGCAATTGGATGCTGGTTGCCTTCGGCATGATAGGCACTTCATTGAGCGGTGTAACTTTTGTAAGCGTGCCAGGTGCAGTTGCCAAAGAATCATTCGCATACTTTCAAATTACATTGGGTTATTTTATCGGCTACATCATTATTGCATTTGTTTTGTTACCGCTTTATTACAAATTACAGCTTACATCCATCTATACGTATTTAAATGGCCGGCTGGGGATAGCCTCTTACAAAACAGGCGCCTCATTTTTTATATTATCAAGAACTTTAGGCGGGACTGCCAGATTATACCTGGTAGTAAATATTTTACAGGAAACCATTTTACAAAGCTTCGGTGTTCCTTTCTGGCTCACTACATTGATCATTCTTATAATGATATTATTGTACACTTATAAAGGTGGTGTAAAAACTATTGTTTGGACAGATACTTTGCAAACAACCTGTATGCTGGCGGGTTTGATCATTTGCAGTATTTATATTTTAAGTAACCTTCATTTGGGCATTGGTGAAAGCTTACAGGCTATGAATGATAAAGGCTATTCGACCATTTTATTTTTTAATCCAAACAGCAAATTATTTTTTGTAAAACAAATAGTTGCAGGTGCATTCATCGCCATTACAATGACGGGCATGGACCAGGAAATGATGCAAAAGAATATCTCCGTTAAAACATTAAAAGACTCTCAAAAAAATATTATCACATTAGCGGTGATCATGTTAGTGGTGATCTTATTATTTCTTTTTTTAGGTGGCCTGTTATATTTATTTGCTGCGCAGAATAATGTAACAGCCATCGGAGATAAGATATTTCCTGCAATAGCATTGCAATATATGCCACATTTTATATCCGTTATATTTATCATTGCGTTGATATCGGCATTATTTCCAAGCGCAGATGGTGCTATCACTGCACTTACTTCGTCTTTTTGTATTGATATCCTTGGCATTCAAAGAAGGCCGGATCTAACTGTTGAAAAAAAGAAAAGAATTAGACAAACTACACACCTCACATTCGCTGCGGTGTTTTTAGTAGTAGTATTATTATACAAATGGAGAAATGAAGCAAGCATGATCGGCCTGATATTAAAAGTTGCCGCTTACACCTATGGACCATTGCTTGGTTTATTTACCTTCGGTATTGTATTAAAAAGAAATGTAAATGACAAATTGGTCCCGGCGGTTTGTATTGCGGCGCCTATCATTTGTTTTTTTGTAGATAAATACCAGCAACAATGCTTCGGTGATTTTCAAATCGGATCTGAATTACTGATACTGAATGGCGCGCTTACATTTATTGGTTTATTACTTATCTCAAAAAAGCCGTAACCAGTATGGATACCCTTATCAATATTTTAGCGGAACAATATGCAGAAAATTTTTCTTCGAAAGAAGATGCCATTGCCTATGCTGTTGCGGAAGCTACTTTACAAACACATCCCCATGCTCATTTACAAAGCAGTCATTTACAAGGCAAGTTATTAGAAACGATCAGCTGTTTATTACAACCACTACGCATATTAGAGATAGGTACTTTTACAGGGTTCAGTGCCTTATGTCTTGCTAAAGGCTTACAACAGAACGGCGTATTGCACACGATCGAATTAAGAGAAGAAGATGCGATCATTTCACAAAAGAATTTCGATGGATCTTTGTTAAAAGAAAAGATACACTTACATACCGGTGACGCTCACCAAATTATACCGGGTTTAAATGAGGACTGGGATATTGTTTTTATTGATGCCGATAAAACAGGGTATATTGATTATTACGAGTTAATTTTGCCATTGGTAAAGCAGGGTGGGCTGATCATTGCCGATAATGTTTTATTCCACGGCGAAGTTTTAGAAGATACCATTAAAGGAAAGAACGCAAAAGCCATTCACGCTTTTAACGAACATATAAAAAAAGATAACCGCGTAGAGCAAGTGCTGTTAACAGTAAGAGACGGCTTACTCCTGATCAGGAAACTATAATAAACAAACACATGAAGAAGGTTTTATTAACGATCGTTTTAGCTACTATGTTACAAGCTGCATTTGCTCAGCCAATGACGGCTGAACAATACATAGCCTTGTATAAAGACCTTGCTATCGCAGAGATGCAGCGTTCGGGCGTTCCGGCAGCGATTACTTTAGCGCAGGGATTATTAGAAACAGAAAATGGCAACAGCGTACTGGTAAAATATGCCAATAACCATTTCGGCATTAAATGCAAAGACACCTGGACCGGCGGAAAGTTTAGTCATGATGATGACTTACCCGGCGAATGCTTTCGTGTATATAAAGATGCGGCAGCTTCTTATAAGGACCACAGCGATTTTTTACGCAGCAGGCCAAACTATACTTCTTTATTTAACCTGGATCCAACAAATTATAGGGGCTGGGCATATGGATTAAAAAAAGCAGGTTATGCTACCAATCCAAAATATCCATTGATACTGATCAGTAATATCGAACAATATAATTTGGAACAATATACAGTATATGCAATGACGCATACACCTGCAACAGATAGTGCGGCGGTTGATACCGTAGAAGTAACAAAAATTGTGACTGAAAAAACAAGCAATCCAAACCGCGATACAACTACCACTCAAAAAACTGTAACGACCATTGTAAAAACGGTTCCTGCAAAATCAGCCGTTGCCGATTCTACCAAAAACTCCTGCATTCCCGAAACCACGCTGATAATGCACGAAGTAGGACAAGGCGAAAGCTTATATTCAATCTCTAAAAAATACAATGTTACGCCACAGCAAATACGAGATTGGAACAAGCTCACCGGCGATGACCTGAAAATAGGACAACAATTAATTGTGACACCGTAAACGATCATCGCACTTAAAAAAATTAAAATGATTATACAAGTAAAGGATAAAAGTTTTAAGCCCTATTTAAGTGCAGAAGAAATTACTACACAAATAAAAAAGATAGCTGCGCAGATCAATATTGATTACGCCGGTAAAAGACCCATTTTTATCGCTATTTTAAACGGCGCCTTTATGTTTGCTGCCGATCTCTTTAAAGAAATAACGATCGATGCTGAAATAAGCTTTATTAAACTGGCTTCTTATGTAGGTACAAAATCTACCGGGAATGTACTGACCTCTATCGGGCTCGATGAATCATTGAAAGGCCGCCATGTTATTATTATAGAAGATATTGTTGATACAGGCACTACCCTTTTTAAGTTTTTACCGCAATTGCATGATCAACATCCCGCATCTTTAAAACTGGCTGTCTTATTAAACAAGCCAGATTCATCGATACATCCTATAAACATCGATTACCTTGGGTTCATCGTGCCCAATAAATTTTTACTCGGTTTTGGGTTAGATTATGACGGATTGGGAAGAAATTTACCCGCTATCTACCAGTTGGCAGACTAATATGCTATATTTATCGTTTCTATATTTCGTATTACCACATACTAAAACCCGACTAACTTGAAATCATTATATGCCTACCTGCTCACGCTGGTAATAATCTGCAATACTACAGCTCAATATTATATCCGCGGAGATGTAAAGGATGAGCAAGGCCAGCCGATACATAATGTGAACGTGATACTGCTTTCTAATAAGCAATTATACCTTTCAGGTACTTCGGGAGAATTCGGCATCAATGCAACTTCACTAACCGATACCCTTTCGGTAGATCTTGATGGGTATCAATCACAGATCATTCCTGTTAAAACAACAGATTATCAAAAGATCCTATTAAAGGCGTTGCCTTCTAATAAGAGTGAAACAAAAAAAACATTGCTGTCAGTTTCAACAGATCCTACAGGCCTATCAAAATATACCTGGCATATCGATGATGATTCTCATTTTTCTGTCATTGAAAATACCACAGCAAATACTATTCAATATCCTAACTCAGGATTTTCTCTAAACATAAATAAAGAGACCTACAGCAGCATCCACCATTACATCAACACACAAAGCCCTGTACCACCGGATGCAGTAAGGATCGAAGAACTGTTAAATTATTTCAACCTCAATTACCAGGCGCCTGATACCAATGATGTATTTAAGATCGCATCTCAATTATCAGATTGCCCCTGGGATCCAACGCATCAATTGCTTTACTTAAATATAAATGCCAGGGTAATACAGCTTGATAAGGTACCGCCATGCAATCTTGTTTTTTTAATTGATGCATCTGCAAGCATGGACCTGCCAAACAGGTTGTCGCTTGTAAAAGGCGCCTTTCAATCTTTAGTAAAAAATTTAAGAACAATAGATACCATATCGATCGTAACATATGGAGGTACAGTTAAAGAATGGTTGAAACCAACCTGCGGTGCCGAAAAACAAAAGCTATTACAATCTATAGAACAAATTACGCCTGATGGTGAAACACCCGGCGCCGATGCCATAAAAATGGGTTATAAAGTTGCTATTAAATCTTTTATCAGGAACGGCAACAACAGGATCATCTTGGCGACCGACGGCGATTTTAATGTAGGTGTTACGTCAGAAAAAGCATTGGAAGACCTGATCGTTCAACAAAGTCATACAGGTATTGCATTGAGCTGTTTGGATGTTGGCAGTGGCAATCCTAAAGATTCTATGTTGAGGGTATTGGCAAAAAAAGGTAATGGCAATTATGCGTACCTGGGTAATATTGCGGCCGCAGAAAAAGTATTGATGAATGAAATGGCGCCCAATGTGTATGCCGTGGCAAAAGATGTTTTATTAAATGTTTATTTTAATAGTGGTGTAGTGAGCGCTTATAGATTAATAGGTTTTGATAATAAAAGAGATGCATTTACAGACAGCGCAAGCAATTTAAAAAGCGAAGAAATAGGAAGCGGTAACAGTGTAATGGCCGTGTACGAACTAACACCATCAAATGCCAGAAGATCGCCTGGAGATAGCACCCGCAATACGGTTGCCAATATTTCTTTAACCTACACTCCTGCCGATAATAAGCAACAAACACTAGAATATAATTGTCCGGTTAATTATACATCGTTCAATGCCTTGAATAAGGATCTGCAATTTGCTACAGCTATAGTTTTGTTTGGAATGAAATTACGCAACTCGCAAGCAGTTGCTAATACAGATTGGAAAACGATCGAATCGATCACAAAGTTCTCCTATCAACCAAACAATTATTTGCAAAATGATTTTATGAAATTGGTGAGTGATGCGAAAAAAATATATGGCAAGAAATAATTAATTAAGAATTAATAATTAGGAATTAATAATTCTTTAAAAGCAGTGCAGTTATTAATTGTTCATTAAGTAAAAATGCCGTTCCGTTTAAAACGGAACGGCATTTTTACTTTGGGATTTGTATTTTGTTTTTTGGATATTATTAAGCGAAGCTTAATTAAACATTTCCCTAACCTTATCAAAGAAAGATTTATCTCCTTTTTCCGGTTTAGGTTGAAAGTTTTCGCTTTGTTGCATTTTGTCTAATTGTTGTTTTTCTTCTGCACTTACGTGTTGTGGTGTCCACACATTTACATGTATCAACTGATCACCTTTATCATAAGAATTTACTGAAGGAAAGCCTTTGCCCTTTAAACGGAATATTTTACCGCTCTGTGTTCCTGGTGGAATTTTTATTTTAGCCTTCCCATCGATCGTTGGCACTTCTACGCTTGTTCCAAATACGGCCTGAGGAAAAGAGATGTGCAGGTCAAATGCCACATTTAATCCATCTCTATGTAAATATTCATGTGCTTCTTCTTCAATCAAAACGATCAGGTCTCCGTTAGCGCCGCCTCTTTCGCCCGCATTGCCTTTTCCGTTAACGCTTAATTGCATTCCTTCCTGTACGCCTGCCGGTATATCTAATGTTACTGTTTCTTCGCCGTACACTCTGCCATCGCCTTTACAAGTAGTACACTTGCTTGTTATCGTTGTTCCTTCGCCACTGCAAGTAGGACAGGTTGTAACCGTTTGCATTTGTCCGAGAAAAGTATTTTGCACTTTTCTTACTTGTCCGCTACCGCCGCAAGTAGTACATGTTTGTACACTGTTCTTATCTTTTGCTCCGCTGCCATTACAAGTTGCGCAGGGAATATATTTTTTAACCTTTACTGTTTTAGTAACCCCCTTTGCCATTTCCTCAAAATTGAGTTTTAGCTTGATGCGGATATTACTACCCCTTGTACCACGGGCATTACCACCGGAGCGACGGCCACCGCCTCCACCGCCACCAAAGAAACTTCCGAACGGACTATCATCACCAAAAATATCTCCGAACTGGCTAAAGATATCATCAGTATTCATTCCACCGCCAAAACCTCCACCGCGGCCCGCACCACTAAATGCGTTATGCCCGAAGCGGTCATATTGAGCCCGTTTATCTGTATCACATAATACTTCGTAAGCAGATGCAGCCTCTTTAAATTTTTCTTCTGCCGCCGAATCACCAGGATTACGATCAGGGTG
>DATHHR010000036.1:0-2370 GCA_035317105.1 Ferruginibacter sp.
TGATTTTATTCATCCAAATGCCTCTGCAACTGCAACTGTTCGTTCTTTAGTGATTATTGCTCCGGATAAAACTGTAAAATTGATCATTACTTACCCTGCATCAACAGGAAGAAATTTTGTTGAAGTATTAAGAGTAGTTGATTCATTGCAGTTAACAGCTAACCACAGCGTAGCAACTCCTGCTAACTGGAAAGAAGGCGAAGATGTAATTGTAGTGCCTTCTATCAGCACAGAAGATGCGATCAAGAAGTTCCCTAAAGGCGTTAAGGTTATTAAACCTTACTTAAGGTACACACCACAACCGAACCTTTAATTTTAATAAAGAATATAATAAAAAGAGCCGCTAAATTTTAGCGGCTCTTTTATGTTGTTGTAGAAAAGATGGCTACACGCCATACCCGGAAAAAGTTCCGATAAATGTTATGATCATAAAAAGAAAAAAGATAAGTGCAAACAAAAAGCCTATTACCCTAAACAGTATATTTTTTTGACTATCATTGCTATCTTTTGAAAAAAACAAGCAAATGACGTAACAGATGAAACCAATGATACCACAAAAGCTTGAAGGGAGTGTTAATAGCATTCCTAACTGTATAGACCGAATGACCCCATAAAAATTAAGTGCGTATATAATTAGGGAGATAAGCCCAAAAACGATCACAGCTTTTAAAAAATTGGTATAACCGACAGCAAATATTTTTTGAAGCATAGGGGAGTGTTTTATTGATGAGCTAAGATACTAATTATACAAATTCTTCTTCAATTGTTGTAATAACGCCCTGATATCTTTAGGCAATTCTGCCGTCAGGTCAAATGCTGTTCCTTCGGCATCCTTGAATTTTAATTGATAAGAATGAAGCGCTACCCTGTTCAATAAAGGTCGCTCCTCATCATCATGCTTGCTTAATTTGAATTTCTTTTTGATGGCAGAAAGCATTACAGGTTTGCCATCGCCATACAAAGGATCGCAGACAAGCGGATGGCCCATGTTTTTAGCATGCACCCTTATCTGGTGCGTGCGGCCGGTATGCAATTGGAATTTTACTACAGAATATTTACTGAGGTCTTCCATCACTGTATAATCAGTAACAGAAGGCTTACCATTTTTATTCACTACCATTTGCCCTTTAAAAATAGGATGTTCCATTATTGGTGCATCAACCGTGCCGGATTCGTTGGGTAATGATCCATGCACTAATCCTACATAAAATTTTTCGACAGATCTTTCTTCAAATTGTTTTGAAAAATATTTATGTGTCTCTTCATCCTTTGCAAAAATAATAATGCCACTGGTCTCTTTATCCAAACGGTGGATCGTAAATATGCTGCCATATTTTTGGATCAACAGGTCTTTCAACGAAGGCTCAGATTGAACCCTGTCTGGTATCGACAACATTCCTGCAGGTTTGTTCAATGCAATAAAATGTTCGTTCTCAAATATAATTTCCGGGATGTTCTTAATCATTGGTGCTTACTTGGCCTTTACTTTTATTCAAATATTTTAATAACCTAACTTCTTTTTCGCTTAAGAAGCGCCATTTACCGCGTTCCACATTTTTCTTTGTAAGCGTAGCGTACATTACTCTATCCAATCCTTTTACATCATAACCTAAATGTTCAAATATCCTGCGAACAATACGGTTACGGCCGCTATGTATCTCAATACCAATAATTGATTTATCGTGTGCATCTGCATAGGCTAAAGTATCTGCTCTGATCTCTCCGTCTTCTAATTTTAAGCCGCTCAGTATCGCATCGAAATGCGCTTTGGTTAGTGGCTTATCTAATTTCGCTTCGTACACTTTAGTGATATTATAACTTGGATGAGAAAGCTTTTGCGTTAATTCTCCATCATTGGTCAATAATAAAACACCCGATGTATTTCTATCCAAACGGCCAACAGGATAGATCCTTTCATTGGTGGCCATTTTCGTTAATTGCAATACTGTTTTTCTTCCCTGAGGATCATCAGTTGTGGTGATATAATCTTTTGGTTTATTTAGTAAGATGTACACCATATTCTTGCTAACGTATAAGCGTTTGCCATTAAAGGTCACATCGTCTTTATCTATTACTTTAAAAGCAGGTTCCAAAATTATGGCGCCGTTTACTTTTACTTTTCCTTCTTTGATCACGCTTACCGCGTCTCTTCTGCTGGTTACGCCACAATGCGCCAAAAATTTATTTAGCGGCATTTCGCCGGGCCTGCCTTCTACTTTTGGTTTGTCAGATCCCGGAACTTTAGGTTTAGGAGTTGGTCTTGCAGCAGCTTTTGGTGTATTGAATATTTTTTCGCCGGATCTTCTTTTGAATTCCGGTTTTTTATCTTTTGATGGTTTATTAGCAAGGGGCTCATTGTTAAATCTTGCT
>DATHHR010000037.1:0-3809 GCA_035317105.1 Ferruginibacter sp.
AATAAAAAAGTAATAGATAATGACATGGGCAGGTATGCGATCGTTCCGGTTGAATCACAAAAACATGCTTTTAAAATTGTTACTGTTCGCAATGCCGCAAGTACAGCGCCCTATATGCACAATGGCGTATTTACTACATTGCAGCAGGTATTGGATTTTTATAATAAGGGTGGAGGAGTAGGTTTGGGTTTTAAAGTAGATAACCAGACATTACCTACACATAAACTGAATCTTACAACAAAAGAAAGCGATGAAATAATTGCATTTATAAAAAGCTTAGACAGCAAATAAAATACTAAGTCCGGGTAGATTGAATAAAAGCAATCCTAACCAATGAAAAAGTTATTGCCATAGATTTAGCCCGGCACAAATTAAAAAGCTTCCGTTTTGGAAGCTTTTTTTATGGATAATCTTGTAATTGCAGGGCTTTTTTATTGGCGTAGTATATCCTAAAACAAAGAGAAGGCTGTAGAAACAGCCTCCGTCCAAAACTAATAAGTCAAAAGCTTATGCTTTGTATAATAACGTACAGGCATAGACTAAAAGTATCAATAGGGGAAGAATTTGTCGTTTTAATTCAATCAAACATAGATTAAGGTCAATGATATCCGGAATATCGGATTATTGGTACCCGATAAAAAAGAAAGGACTGTAAAAACAGTCCCTTGATAATTCTAAAACAAAAATCACCGCTATGATTTATTGTATATACTCCTGATGAATTAAAAAGGTTGGGTTCTGCAAATAATAATTTGCCTGGTATCAACTCCATTTACTATTTGCAGGTCATATTATTTCGATATTTTAATGAGCAGCTGCACTAAAATTACCACTTGTAACTACCAGTTTTGTTTGAGTAGAATCTCCATTTAAGTAAACATTACCCTGAAACGTACCAACAGCAACCTTACCCACTAATGTTACGCCATTAACAGGAAAATAAGTCCCGGCAAGTGTCGAGTAAGTATTGGTAGAATCAGAAAGCCTCACTGAAACAGAGCCGCTATAATAATTATCGGGTTCGGCGAGCGCTATAATGATACGGTTTTGGGTGGAGCTTAGCGTATCCATGCCGCTGTAACCTACCACAACCTGTGTTGGAGGGGTGGCATATTCGTACAAAGTATCATGGTAATTAAAAGAATAGATAACACCATTAATGATCGCCGTAATACCGTTTGATTGTTGGGTTACGCCTTCTTTTTTACAAGAGAAAAAAATAGAGCACAATAATAGTGCAAAGGCAAGTGTAGAGATTTTCATATTGCAAGTTTTAAGTAGAAATATAAAATGATCGTTACTTACATATACGACCGATCGTTTCAAATGGTTGGGTAAATTATCTGATCGCGATCCGGCGTTTATAAAATAGGAGTGTTAACCTCTCAATTATAAATATGCACTTTTGTCAGTAATCTGATTTTAATTCATTATGCTATTAAGGCTTCTAAAGGCTAAAATAGAACGTTGATTTCCTGGGAAGGGTATTAGCCAAACGTTGCGTAATTTTGCTTTAAATCGGTTAAAATAATTTTCTAAAAATCAATTCGTACTACTAAATACATTAGTTTTACACCAAAATAAGCCTGGATAAACCAGCTTATTTGTTTACTACTATTTTTATTATTTAATATTTTATATAATATATTAATTAATAATTGATTATAAATTTTATTTGCTATAAAAATGTAAAAATAAATAGCCATTTTTTAGATAAAATGTACGATTATAAGAAAGCAGACAGATATTTAAATATTATTAATAAAAATGATTAATTTAATTGATAATCAATACTTAGGAAGTGTTATCTACTATAAAAGTTTATTTAATAGTAAGTATATTGAATTAGAATCATATGAAAGACACCTAAAATCAGGTTTTAGCAACCGGTGCTATATCGCCGGGGCCAATGGATTAATTGCCCTGACAATTCCGTTGATAAAAGGAAGAAATCAGAAAAGCCTGGTCAATGAAGTTGAGATCGATAATCAGCAAAAATGGCAGATAAAACACTGGAGAGCGATCGAGTCTAGTTATATGCGATCGCCCTGGTTTGAATTTTATAAAGACGAGCTAAAACCGTTTTACCAAAAAGAGTATACCTATCTTTTTGAATGGAACAAGGATCTCCTGCTCCATATTTTAAGGAAGATAAATTGGGAGGGAGAGCTGTCAATTTCTACTGCTTACCAGGCTGTTTCTTCCGATCATATTGATAACAGGAATAAGGTTACACCAAAAAATTACCTGGAATTTGCAGCAATAAAATACCCACAGGTATTTGAAGAAAAGCTCGGCTTTTTACCTAATCTAAGCATTATTGACCTTTTATTTTGTTGTGGTAAAACTGCCAATCAGTTTTTATAGCAAGCCTCTATAGAATATTAATTATGTTTTTTTAGATACTATTTTTCGATATTTTAGCGTTTGAGGTTTACATTTGCTAAAATACCTTACTAACTTATGCGTATAATCACCGTTGCTTTTTTGCTATGTATTTCAGTAACAACTCTTAATGCCCAAAAATTCAGTATAAAATATTTTGCCGGAGCTGCTAATTATGCGGGCGATCTACAGCCTAAAGCATACACTTTTAGCCAGGCGCAATTGGTAGGTGGAATTGGACTTGAATATGAAATATCTGAACACTTTTTAGCAAGGGCCGATCTATCTGTGGCAAGGGTTGGAGCTGCAGATCGCCATTCTGGTATCCCCGCTGATGTTGCACGTAATTTAGAATTTAACTCAGGTATCGAAGAGTTTTCTTTAAATGCTGAATATGATTTCCTTAGTTTAAAAAAATGGAAGGCAACACCCTATATTTTTGTTGGCTTTGGTGTATTTCATTTTAATCCATACACTTCAGATCAGTTAGGCGATAAAATATATTTACAACCATTAGGAACAGAAGGACAAGGCATGAATGGGTTTTCTAAATATAATTTGACCCAATTAAATATTCCTTATGGTGGTGGTGTTAAAGTTGCCATAAATGAAAATATACGTTTGGGTTTTGAAGTTGGTTTCCGCAAATTATTTACTGATTATTTGGATGATGTTAGTGGATATTATGCTCCTGTGGCTGATCTATCTCCTGGCGCTAAAGAATATGCATATAGAGGACCAGGTGGATTTGGTGCCTATCCTGCAGGTAGCAGAAGAGGTAACAGTGGTAAAAATGATGATTACTATTTCACTGAATTAACATTGAGCTTCAGACTTGTTTCAAATAAAGAAAGCGATTTTACAAAAATGCAATTACAGATGATACAATGTCCATCTAATGTGATCTTGTATTAATTTCTGATCGCTGATTGCTGCTATACAAAGCAATCAAATCAGAGATCAGCAATCGTGCCCCCTTCGTTCAGCATTGAAAAAGATAATTTAATGGGCTACAAATCTCTAGAAGAGTGTTTACTTGACCTTGAAAATACCGGTCAGTTAATACGCATTAAAGAAGAAGTAGACCCTTATCTTGAATTAGCAGCGATCCATTTAAAAGTTCATGAGGCAAAAGGGCCAGCCTTATTGTTTGAGAATGTTAAGGGCAGTAAATTCAGGGCTGCTTCCAATATCTTCGGCACTTTAGACCGAAGTAAATTTATCTTCCGCGATACATTGCCAATTGTCCATCAATTACTGGAGCTCCGCAAGGATCCGGTAAAAGCTATTAAAAGCCCTTTTAAAAACCTTGCTATAGGTTTAGCTGCTTTGAAAGCGTTCCCATTAAAAGATCCAAGTTCAAAGCCGGTGTTAGCGCAGGAAATTCAGTTGTCGGATATTCCACAGATCCACAATTGGTTAAA
>DATHHR010000038.1:0-11230 GCA_035317105.1 Ferruginibacter sp.
TTATCCTGTTTTTGCAGACAAATATTACTCAATACCAAAGCGCTGTTGATCGCATGGTCCAATAAACTCAAACCATTGAAAGGCATTTTCATCAAACGGCCCTTATCGATGATACAAAATACCTGTTGGCTTTTTTCATCCGTATAGTTATTAACCATGAACGCGGATTTTCGCGCAGTGGCTTTCCAGTTAATGGTTCTGATATCATCTCCCATCACATATTCCTTGATCTGCTCAAACTCCATGCTATGGCCAATTTTACGCATGCGCTTATTGCCATGTTCCAGCATCGTAGTGTTTGATAGCAATTGGTATTTACGCAGCTGCATAAAGAGCGGGTAAACTGCCACCATCGTCTTGGCTTCGATCGTATGCCTGCGCAATACCAACCCTAATTTCGATCTGACAAAAACGATGATATTGCCAAAATGATACTCCCCACGTTCTAAAGGGCG
The DNA here is from genome assembly GCA_035317105.1 of Ferruginibacter sp. Lineage (GTDB taxonomy): Bacteria > Bacteroidota > Bacteroidia > Chitinophagales > Chitinophagaceae > Ferruginibacter. Next base: position 456 of record DATHHR010000038.1, read on the forward strand.
TATGGTATAGATGATATTTTTTTGTTGGTTCGGTGCAAAGGCTGCTTTCTGTTCCCAATCACGTTCTTGTAATTGTACCGGCTGCTCATCAATGATCTCAAAGAACAGGTCGAAATTGGTAACATTGGTTACCTGCAATTCAACTCTGTTATTATCGCCATTACTAAAACGGTCGCTCATTATTCTTTTGCCGAGCGGAGAGTTTTGTAAAAAAAGAAAAAGATAATCTATCGCTACCAGCACAATAATGATGTACCAGATCATTTTAGGAAGCTGCGCGATAGGAGGATAAAAAAAAGATATAATAAATAAAGCAATGCAAATGCCTACCACTATATAAAACCTGGTAGTTACAAAAAGATCGCCGATATATTTTTTTATTGCACTCATCTTGGTACTTCAATCGATTTTAAAATAGTTTCGATCAGGTCATCCGGCGTTAAGCCTTCCATTTCTTTTTCGGGCGTTAATATTATTCTATGTCTTAATACAGCAGGTGCTATTTCTACGATATCTTCCGGCATTACAAAATCTCTTCCTTTAAGCGCGGCGCTGGCTTTACTTGCTCTTAGGATAGCCAATGAAGCTCTTGGCGATGCGCCGAGATATAGCGAAGGGTTGTTGCGTGTTTCATTTACAATTTTTGCTATGAACTCTATCAGCTTAGGTTCTACAATGATCGATTGAATAAGCAGGCGGTATTCCTGGATATTATGCGCAGATAAAACAGCGTTGACACCCGTTAATAATTGTGCCTGTGTACGGCCATTTTGACTTTGTAAGATATTGATCTCTTCCTGCAGGTTGGGGTATTGCACATCTATCTTAAAAATAAAACGGTCGAGCTGCGCTTCCGGCAAACGGTATGTCCCCTCCTGCTCTACCGGGTTTTGTGTTGCCAGGATGATAAATGGGAAACGCATTTCATGTGTTGTGCCATCGATCGTTACTTGTCTTTCTTCCATCACTTCAAACAAAGCGGCCTGTGTTTTTGCCGGCGCCCTGTTGATCTCATCTATCAAAATAATATTACTAAAGACCGGTCCCGCTTTAAAATAAAAAAAAGATTCTTTGGGATTAAATACAGAAGTACCTATCACATCGCTTGGCATAAGATCCGGCGTGAACTGTATCCTCGAAAATTCAAGGTCAATTATTTTAGCGAGCAATTTCGCCGTTAAAGTTTTGGCTACCCCCGGCACACCTTCAATCAAAATATGCCCATCGCAAAGCAAGCCGATCAGTAACAGGTCGATCATTTTATGCTGACCAACTATTACCTTGTTCACTTCATGGCGAATATCGTCGATCGATTTACTCAGGCCCGAAAGATCAATGCGCTGTTCAAAAATATTTTCTTCCATTAGATTTTATTTTTATTAAAGTTTTCTATTTGTTGATTTAAGGATAATATTTCTTCGTCTTTTATTTTATCTGTTTGCTGCAATTCACTGATCAGGTCAAATAATTTTTCGATCGTTTCTTTTGGTACATTGCTTTTACGGCTAAGTGTTACAAGAAATTCAGGTGTGATATGATTGGTGTTTAAAAAATATTGATTGCGGATCTGCTCATAAAAATATGAAATGATCTTATCAGCCATATTCCTGTTGTCTTTCTTTTGCAAATACAATCTACCGATAGTTTCTGCAAAAGCAACGGTTGTATTCTTGTTGGGCTTTATGATGGCTACTGTCCGCTGGCGCCTTTTTCCTCCAAACAATATGTATATTATTAATAAAAGCAATAATAACCAAAACGCCCAGGCCATGGCAGGAAATTGTAAAATATACGATAAGCTGGATTGGCTTCTTCCATCAGTAGAATAATTGTGTTTATTGTAATAATCGTCCCAATAAATATCCTGCGGGTCGCGCGGCATAAAAGACAATAACTCCTGCAAATAGCAATAATTATTTCTTTGCAATAAAAAATAATTGCTCAGGGACCTGGGTTCGCATTGCAGGTATATTCTTCCCTGGCCGTAATTGGTAGCGATAAAATCCGGCAAAAAATTTCCACCTGATCCTAATATGGCAAAATTAGGCCCTACTGTAAATTTATTTGAAAAAGGATAATAAAAATAACTATACAACAGTGTGTCACTTCCGGCATAAGGAGGCGCCTGCAAACGGATCGATGTAGTTCCCATCCTGGCAAGCTCTACGTTATAATACCCATCATATGTTTCCATATCCTGCATACTGCAATGCAGTGTATCCAATAATTTTTCATCGATATTTTCACTGGAAATAACCAATGAATTGCCGCTATTAACATAAGACAACATCGCATCTCTTTCTTCGTCAGATAAATAAAGGTTTTTACTTACAATGATATATACAGAAGCTGTGTCGGTTATACTTGCCCAGGCAGTTTGGAAATTATCGGTTTCCGTTCTAACCGTATCGCCACCAAACTTATTTAATACGCCCTGGTAAGCAACAAAGGTCCCAAAAGGATTTCGGTCATTTTTAGAAAATGATTCGCGAAGAGGAGGCAGTTTTTTATCATCGGTACAGGACAGCAATATTGCTGCTGCAAAAAAAACAAAAAGATGATATGTGATTATCCGTTGAAACAAATTTTATAATTGGCTATTAAATTTTTTAAAATGATCGCTGATGCGCTGATATATTAGTTCATCAATGGCAAATTCTCCATACCATATATATTCGTAATTAAGCGTTAGCGATGCAAAATCATTTTTATACGACTTCCCATACAATTCCTGAACATACTGGTAATTGGTTTTATTGGCAGCTAATGTTACCAGTCCTTTATCTGTTAAACGCTGTAAGCATTGCAGGTATAAATAGCGTACCCCTAACCGGTAGTCTTTATTGATAATGGCTTCTTTGATCAATTTATCATAATCTGCCGGCGTTAGTATTTCTTCTTTGATCGCAGCTGAAAGAAGTTTAGCACGGGTAGGCCTTTTTGTAAAAAGCCCTTTCGCCAAAAGGCTGTACAAAAGAAATGCAATAAAGCCGATAGCGATGGCCCATAAAATATACTTGGTTATGGGCGATGTGATCATATCTATGAACCAATTATCCTTCGGCGCTTCTTCCTTAGGCTCATTTTTTTGCAAATACTTTAGCTGGCTCTCCAGCGTATCAGCATAACCAAACCCCTCTTCTTTTTTTAATATGATGATAGAATCTTTAGGGATCAGTAATTCATTTGCCACAAAGTAGGCGTTAGCCGCAGTTTTAACTGTAGTATCCGTAGATGTTGTAGTATCTGTATCTACCTGATCGCTATCCTGTGCCATACAATAAGTACTGCAGACAAGGAATAAAACTGATATAATAATTTTACGGTGAAACATTAATTAAGAAGATTGCTTTAAGATACCTTCGGAACGAAGCTGAAAACCGCGCTTGTGCAAACGGATAGGAAGAAAAACAAAATACCAAAGAATAAAACATAAAGATGTTAGAAGGATAACAACACTGCACCATGCCGGTAACCCTCCTCCTTTTGCTTTACTGTAAGTGTTACTCATCAGGTGAGTGACATAGCTTTCAAAAAAAGCGGCTACAATAAAAATAGGCACCAATGCGATCATTATTTTCAAAGCGTCCTTCACGCCTTTTTTAAAAGAATCGATCCGTTTGTAAGTGCCGGGAAAAAGTATGCTCTGACTAATAATATAACCGGCAGTTGATGCTACAATGAAAGATAATATTTCTAAAGTGCCATGTATCCAGATAACCAACACAGATTTTAAACCCAGATTATGTGCAAAGAACATGTATTGAAAGGCGCCCAGCATAACACTGTTTTGCCAGTCAGAGATCAATGTCCAGATCCCTAATGTTAACCCTCCCATCGCCATTAAAAAAGCAACGAAAATATTATTCATGGCTATCGTCACAAACATGCTAAAAGGGTTATCGCTTTTATATATGCCAAACGGATCCCCACTGGAAATATTATCCAATGTTTTATCAACGTATCCCGAGCTTAATGCGCCCCGCATAAAATCTTCATTGTTCATCGAACCCCATACGCCAACAAGCGTAAAAAAAAGGTTCAATAAAAAAGCAAACAATAAAACCTTGTGGTATTTTTTAAATAAAAGCGGCAATTCATATGTCCAGAAAGTAAATACACGACTGTATTTTTCTTTTTTATTTTTAAAGATATTCTGGTAAATATTTGCCGCTATCGCGTTGATCCAATTGGTAACTTTACTCCGGGGGTAAAAAGTTTTGGCATATGAGAGGTCGTCAACCAATGTAACAAAGCGTTCCGCCGTTTCATCAGGATCATTTGTTTCAGTCCGTTGATATTGGTTCCATTTATCAACATTCTTTTTAATAAACATCGCTTCACGCATAGCCGGAAATTCTAGGTTAGGGAATTACCTACAATTTGACGGCTTTTTGTTAAATAAAAAAATTTTTAATCGATTTGATTATTTTACAAGTCGTAATTTGCAATAACATGTCCACCATAGAAATCGGAACACCTTTTAATGTTGATATTGATTTTGAGATCGCAGCATTTCATAAGCGCCTGCTTGCGTATTGCCTTGACTTTGCGTTACTCATGCTTTACCTTGCTGGTATGATGTATCTTTTATTCGGCGGCTTTAAACTGGGAGAAAGCGCTACGGGCCTGGTGTTGCTTGTAATATTTATACCCATGCTTTTTTTCACTTTTTTATGTGAATTATTACTGGAAGGACAGACACTCGGAAAAAAAGTAGCTAAAATACGCGTGATAAGCCTTGATGGAGGTGAGCCTACAATGGGACAATACATAGTACGTTGGTTCCTGCGGTTTTATGAATGGGGCTTTATTGTTTTATTATTATTTTGGAGCGATGGTGGCACCGGGTTTGGTGCATTGTTTTTTGGAGGCCTTACTTCTTGTGTCATTATTGCCGTAAATAAAAAGAGCCAGCGCCTGGGAGATATTATTGGAGAAACCATCGTGGTAAATACCACATCGAAACTAACAGTTGATGATACGATCTTTATGCATGTGCCGCAGGAAAATTATCGTGTGCTATTTCCCGAAGTGCTGCGTTTAAGCGACCGCGATATCAATACCATAAAATCTGTATTAACGCAGGCGCAAAAAAATAATAGCTACGACACCTGCAATAAGGCTGCAGCTAAAATACAAAAGATACTAAACGTTCCTACCGATCTATATGCCAATGAATTTTTAGAAAAGCTGCTGGAAGATTATAATTACCTGGCTACTAGAGAATAATATTTTAATTAAAAAGTAAAAAGGCAAAACCAAAAACCGGTGTTTGCCTTTTTACTTTTAGGTTTTAACTTTTGACTTTTGATTTAATAAGCTCTCGCAAACAAAACCCTTTGTGTACTTACATTTCCTGTCAATATACATTTCCCTGTTTCCATTTTATTGTCTAATGGAATACAGCGGATCGTTGCTTTGGTGAGCTCTTTAATTTTATCCTCTGTTTCCGGTGTGCCATCCCAATGAGCCGAAATAAACCCTCCTTTGCCGTCTAATAATTGTACAAACTCATCCCAGCTATCTGCGTTCGTGATACGTTCTTCCCTGAAAGATCTTGCCTTGGCATAAATAGCAGTTTGAATATCATCCAGTAAACTGATGATGGTTTTATCTAATCCATCCATACTTACCGTCATCTTTTCTCTGGTATCGCGTCTTGCTAATTCTACCACGTTATTAGCAAGGTCTCTCGCGCCTATGGCCACTCTTACAGGAACACCTTTCATTTCATATTCTGCAAATTTCCATCCCGGCCGGTTATTATCATTATCATCGTACTTCACGGAAACACCAGCTGCTTTTAATTGTTGCATCAGTATTTTTACTTTTTCATCTATCTGTTGTTTTTGTTCATCGCCTTTATAAATGGGAACGATCACTACTTGTATCGGCGCTAATTTTGGTGGCAATACTAATCCTTCATCATCGCTATGCGCCATTACCAATGCACCGATCAAACGCGTACTTACACCCCAGCTTGTTGCCCATACATACTCCAGTTTATTTTCCTTATCGCTGAATTTTACATCAAACGCTTTGGCAAAATTTTGTCCGAGGAAATGTGAAGTGCCTGCCTGCAATGCTTTCCCATCCTGCATTAAAGCCTCAATACAATAGGTATCTTCTGCACCCGCAAAACGTTCGTTGGCAGTCTTTACTCCCTTGATAACAGGCATTGCCATAAATGTTTCTGCAAACTCTGCATAGATATTCAGCATCTGCACTGTTTCATCAATAGCTTCTGTTTTTGTTGCGTGAGCAGTATGTCCTTCCTGCCATAAAAATTCTGCGGTACGCAAAAACAGCCGCGTGCGCATTTCCCAGCGTACTACGTTTGCCCATTGGTTGATCAATATCGGTAGATCCCTATAAGATTGTATCCATCCTTTATACGTGCTCCAGATAATGGCTTCGCTGGTTGGGCGGATAACTAATTCCTCTTCCAGTTTTGCTTCGGGGTCTACCATTAATTTCCCTTTGTTATCAGGATCAGTTTTTAAACGGTAATGTGTTACAACGGCACATTCTTTCGCAAAGCCTTCTGCATTTTTTTCTTCTGCCTCAAATAAGCTTTTAGGAACAAGCAAAGGGAAATAGGCATTTTGATGGCCCGTTTCCTTGAACATCTTATCCAATTGATCACGCATGTTCTCCCATAATGCATAGCCATAGGGCTTAATTACCATACAACCCCTTACGGCGCTATAATCTGCCAATCCCCCTTTAATGATAAGATCATTATACCATTGCGAATAATCCTGCTCCCTGCTTGCTATTTCTTTGCTCATTTGTGCTTTTTTGCCCTAAACGGGGCATATTTTAATAAAAATTGTGATAAAAATGGGTTATTGCTGCTGTTTCTTAAAAGCGTACAAAAATAGCAACTTCGAACTTAATTTGCCCTAAACAAAATTAAGTTGCCTTTTTTTCGTTATTTTTGTAGTCACTAACTTCTTATTTTAGAATAGATGAAAGAATTTCTATTAATTGTTCTTGCCTACTTTATTGGTTCTATTCCTACTGCATTGATTGTCAGTAAGAAGTTCTTCGGTATAGACATTCGCGACTATGGTAGCGGTAATATGGGAGCTACCAATACTTTTAGGGTACTTGGCCCAAAATACGGCTCTATGGTTATGGTTGCCGATATTTTAAAAGGTATGCTGGCTGTAGGCTTATTCTATTGTTTACCCTATTACGTTAAAGAAGCCAACGATCTGGCACGTACTAATTTCATGATCGGTCTTGGTTTGGCTTCAGTCGCAGGACATATATTTCCAGTTTTTGCACAGTTCAGGGGTGGTAAAGGCGTTGCCACTTTATTTGGGATGATACTAGGTATTCAGCCTATCATAGCAGTTTGCTGTGTTGGGGTGTTTCTTTTGATACTTTTTTTAACCAGGTATGTATCGTTAAGCTCGATACTGGCTGGCATAGCGCTACCCATTTGTGTGTTATGGATATGGAACGACCATACCATCATATACAGGGTATTTGCAGTTGGCGTAGCCGCATTGATCATTCTTACACACCAAAAAAATATTAGCCGTATACTTAACGGTAACGAAAGCAGGGTTCCTATTCTTAAGTACCGGGATAGGAGAAAAAGCCGCCGTAAATAATTTCCATCTTTATAATAAAATCCTAACACAATAAAATTTGAATCGCCTTTAAAGAACGAAGGGCGGCAATAAAAATATTAGTTAATTAAAAGTTGTAAAAAAATTATCATGGAAGATGTAGTAATAGTAAAACAACAAACTTTATTGGAGAAACTACAATTAAAGGATGAAAAGAATTTATTGATACAGGGCCTACCTTCTACTGTTGAAAAACAATTTGTAAAATTAACTTTCGCTAAAAGTGTTACACCTTTATTAAAGACAAGAAAGATCGATTTCGCTTTGGTATTTGCTGTTAGCCACAAACAATTGAAAGATATTTTAGCTGACGTGATCCCTGCGTTGCATCCTGATGCTAAGTTCTGGATCGCTTACCCTAAGGTTTCTTCGAAGATCGTAAGTGATCTTGCCAGGGCAAGTACTTGTCAGTGGGAATGTATCTCCAGCACTGGTTTTGAAGGTGTACGCACCATTAATATGGATAATGTATGGACCGCAATGCGTTTTAAAAAGATCGAAAAAATAAAACATACAACAAGGGTTTCTATTACAGGCGTTCCTGTTGAAATAGCAGGTGTTGACCAGGTGACAAGAACCATATCTGCACCGCCAGACCTTATCAAATTATTCAGCAAGAATAAAAAAGCTGAAACATTTTTTGACACACTTTCTTTCACTAACAAAAAAGAATATGTTGGCTGGATAACAAGCGCTAAAAAAGAAGAAACAAAAATTGCCCGTTTAGAAGCTACGATCGCTAAACTGAATGATGGCAAAAAAAATCCTTCAGAAAAATAATTTCGAGATACTTAAAATAAAAAAGAGCAAACATCCAGTTTGCTCTTTTTTATTTTAAATGTTGAATTTTAAATTTTGAATTAAGTTGCATTCATTCAAAATTTAAAATTCAACATTTATAATAATTTAGATATTTCTATTGATATCAAAGCCTTCCAATTCCTTCACTACTGCATTTAAGAAAGTTGATCCTAAAGCGCCATCAATGATACGATGATCGTAGCTCATGGAAATATACATGATGTGGCGGATAGCAATGCTATCGCCCGTAGGGGTTTCAATAACAACGGGCCTTTTCTTAATCACACCAACAGCCAGTATAGCTACCTGCGGCTGGTTGATAATAGGCGCTCCCATTGTACTGCCGAATGTACCAATATTAGTGAAAGTGAATGTTCCTCCTGTTGTATCATCCGGTTTTAATGTGCCGGTTCTTGCGGCATTTGCGAGGCTGTTTACTTTTTTAGTGAGGCCGCTTAAATTTAGCTGATCGGCATTTTTAATAACCGGCACAATTAAATTACCTGTTGGCAAAGCTGTTGCCATACCAATGTTGAGGTCTTTTTTTATAATGATCTTATCGCCTTCAATAGAACTGCTTAATAAAGGATATTTTTTGATCGCTTTAATGATCGCTTCGATGATCAATGGCGTGTAGGTTATTTTTTCACCCTCTCTTCTTTCGTAATCGTGTTTTTTTCTTTCTCTCCAGGCTACCATGCCTGATACATCACATTCCGCAAAGCTGGTAACGTGCGCGCTGGTATGCAGGCTATCTACCATGTTCCTGGCAATGAGCTTACGCATCCTGTCCATTTCAATTATTTCCGTATTACCGGTTGAATAAACTGTAGCTACCTGTGCATTATTATTTACCACAGGCTGCTGAACAGGCTGTTGAACCGTTGCCGCATGGTGATTATTGGTTAAAGGCTGTGAATTTTCTACCGCAGCATAACTTGTATTATTTGAACCGGTGTTTCTTCTGCCGGAAATATAATTTAAAATATCTTTTTTGCTAACGCGTCCGTCTTGTCCGGTGCCCGGGATACTTTCCAGTTCACTCATCGTAACATTTTCGCTTGCCGCAATATTCAATACCAACGGAGAATAAAATTTTACTTTATTGCTATCAGTTGGCTTGCTGTCAAACATTACATGTGATGGCTGATAAGGCACTTCTTCGATCAGGCTTGCTTCTTCGTAGGTAGGTTTAAAAGGCTGTGCAGACTGAGGAAATTCAGTCACCGTATAATTAGTGCCTACTTTTATTTTTGCTAAAACGGCGCCAATAGGCACTACATCATTTTCTTTATAATATATCTCTTCGATGATCCCTTCTGCAGTAGATGGCACTTCGCTATCTACCTTATCGGTAGCTATATCCAAAACAGTTTCGTCTTCTTTTATAGTATCGCCGGGTTGCTTGTGCCACTTAATAATTGTGGCTTCAATGATCCCTTCACCAAGCTTTGGCATTATCAAATCAACTACACTCATACGACAATTTAAATTTGATGTTTTTTGAAATTTGATGTTACAATCGACTCGAAACAAAGGTAAGTAAAACGAATTAAACCATGACCACAGACGACCGACCTCCGACAACCGCAGAAACTATCTATGGTCAGTGGTCGGTCGTCCGTGGTCAGTTCTCAATAATGAACTGTCGAAGTATGTTCAATGCATTAACAGCCGTCAAATTAATATTCCTCATTCTGTCGAACCGGAAAAAGAGTTTTTTGGTTACTGTTTTTTGGGCATTTCCTACGGCTATCCAAACTGTACCAACGGGCTTTTCTTCTGTGCCGCCATCCGGCCCCATTATACCTGAAACGGCCAGGGCATAACTGGTTTTTATCGTTTGTAATGCGCCTTGTACCATTTGCATCACTACTTCTTCGCTTACAGCCCCATTATTGTCCAGGGTTGATCGTTTAACCTGCAACAGTTCTTCTTTTACTTTATCGGAATAGCTTACTACGCTCCCATTATAAAATGCTGATGATCCCGGCATCGCCGTAAATAGGTGTGCAATATAGCCACCCGTGCAGCTTTCGGCAGTGCTTACGGTTTTACCTTTTGCTTTTAATAATTTGCCTACAACCGCTTCCAGCGGTTCATCTTCGTTCGTTACTAAATATTCTTTTACTAATGATTGTAGTGTTTCAAATTGAGCCTGCACTTCTTTTTCAACCGTAGTGCCATCGATGCCCGAAGTAGATAAACGCAAACGGACCATCCCATAATTAGGCAGGTAAGCCAGCCTGATATTTTTTGGAAGGGCATTTTCAAAATCTTTTATCAGCTCTGCCAGGTAAGATTCTCCAATGCCGGCAGTTAACAAAG
>DATHHR010000039.1:0-13473 GCA_035317105.1 Ferruginibacter sp.
ACATTCTGCGCATTGGGCGTTTCAATCTTTCTGCGATCAGGTACATGGATGGTACAATGATCAATGTCATAAAGAAGGCGAATGCCAAACCAAAAATGATCGTCCAGCTTAATGGTTTCCAGAATGCCACGTTATCTCCACCAAAGAAAATATGTGGATTTAAGCTACTGAACAAAGTAATAAAATTAATATTGAAACCAACTGCAATTGGTATAAAACCAAGTATCGCAGCCAATGCGGTTAACAATACCGGTATGATACGTGTTTTACCCGCTGCAATTACCGCTTCTCTTGTTTTCATTCCGCGACCGCGTAATTCATCGGCAAACTCAATTACCAGGATACCATTTTTTACAACGATACCCGCCAGACCAACAATTCCCAAACCTGTCATCAATACAGAGACCTGCATACCTGTTATAGAGAATCCTAAGAATACGCCTATTACACTGAATATAATTTCTGTTAAGATAATGATCGGCTTGCTGATGGAATTGAATTGTAATACCAATACCAATAATATCAATCCTAACGCGATACATAAGGCTTTTAATAAGAAAGCGCCCGTTTCTGCCTGCTGCTCACCTTCACCTGTTTGTTTGATGGTTACGCCATCTGCTTTGCCTTTGAAATCATCAATGTATTTAGCTATTTGCGCATTCACTGCTGTAGCATTGTAGCCTTTTGTAGTTAGTACATTTGATATAAGCGTGATCTGGCGTTTTTGATTTTTACGTTTGATACTTCCGAAAGTACTTGTTGGTTCTACTGATACCAATGCACTGATCGGAATATTTTTTATTTGTCCGCCACTTGAGATATCCCTGAATGAAATGCGCATATTCAACAAATTAGAAAGATCATTACGCTGCATTTCATTATTGCGCAACTGAATTTTATATTCATCTTTACCTTCTTTAATTTTCGAAACTTCTCTACCAAACAATCCTGTACGGATAGCCTGGCCAATTTGTGCAGACGTAACGCCTTCAGCCAATGCGCGTTCACGATCAACAGTTAAAGTGATCTCAGGATTATTCAGATCAACATCCATTTTTAATTCTTCCACGCCCGGCACTTGTATTGAATCTAAATAATTCTTTAATCCTACTGCCGTCTTCACCAAATTATCAAAATCATCACTTGATACTTCGATATTGATCGGAGGATCTGTTGGCGGGCCGCTACTTTCCTGGTCAACACTGATCTCTGCACCGGGAATCCCCTTCATTGCAGCACGTATCTTATCCAGGTAAGGGACAGTACTCACGCCATTTCTTTTAGCAAATTCTACAAAAGAAACTTGTATCCTTCCTAATTCACTTCTTGTACTTCTATCCCCAGTGCTTGGATCACTTGCCCCGATCGCTACGTTACTAATAACGCTTTCTACAACAGGGTTAGCAATTCCTTTCGACCTGTCAATTCCTAATACCTGGTTAACCCTTCCTTCCAATATGTTCGTTACTGAATCGGTGTATTCAACTTTTGTACCCACCGGTAATTTTAAATAAACATATACCTGGTTAGGATCTGCTTTCGGGAAAAAAGTAATACCTACCCAACCACTTTGTATAGACGCAGAAAATATAAAAAATGAAGCAAATAATAAAGCTACCGTGCCTAATAATAAATGCACGGGCCTCCAGCCTTTTAAAGCCCAGCGTAATAAGCTTTCGTAATGGCCCATAATCCAAGGCAATGCCCTGTTTTGGAAAGCGTGGATCGCATCGTCAAAAATGTAACGGTTCAATACGATCAGTATCAGAATAAATATTAAAAGATTGCCTAAAAAAGACGCACCCATGATATCTAATAAAATACCCAAAGCAAGGATGGCCCATAATATTGGCTTTTTGAAAATAAGGTTCTTCGCTTCTTTGTCTTCTCCTTCAGGGTGATTCATAAAATCAACCGCAAAAACAGGGTTCATAATAAATGCGACCACTAATGAAGACGCTAAAGTAAATATCAACATCGTTGGTAAATACACCATGAACCTACCGATGATCCCTGGCCAGAAAAGCAATGGGAAGAAGGGCGCCAATGTGGTTAATGTACCTGCTAATACCGGGATAAAAACTTCACCCGCGGCCATTTTAGTAGCCACATCAATTGGAATAGTTCCTTTGCCGCCTGTAAATATCCTATGTGTATTTTCTATTACAACGATCGCGTCATCCACAATAATTCCTAATCCGAATAATAAAGCAAATAATACAATGAAGTTTAACGTAACATGTGTACCCACGATCAGATCTGCTCCAGGCAAGAACACGAAAGCCATGAACATACTAAGCGGAACAGAAAGCGCCACGAAGAACGCATTGGTAACGCCCATGAAGAACATCAATACGATCAAAACCAAAATAAATCCAATGATAATAGAATTTACCAGGTCGTTGAAAGATGTTTCCGTTTTGATACTTTGATCGCCTGTAATAACTGCTTTTAAGTTAGTAGGGAATATTACGCCCTTACTTTCATTCACTACTTTTTGAACAGCCTCACTTGTTTCAATTAAGTTTTCTCCACTACGCTTGATGATATTTAATGTAACAACATTTTTGCCATCCAAGCGTGCAAAGCTCTCTGCATCTTTAGTGGTATCTTTTATTACAGCAATATCTTTTAAATAGATCGGTGCGCCGCCTGTGTTGCGTACCAATACTTTTTCAATATCGTAAGCCGTATGAAATTGTCCTTTTAATTGAAGGTTACGTTTCATATCGCCAACGGTTAACAAACCACCGGAGATATCAAGGTTCTCTGCTTTTACTGCATTGGCGATATCATCGAACGTAACACCTGCAGCCTGCATACGGTCATTATCTACATTGATCTGAAACTCACGTTCCGGTGCACCCACAATATCAACGCGGTTAATTTGCGAGATATCTTCCAATTTATCTTTCAGGTCATCAGCAAATTTTTTCAAATGCTGCATATCATAATCACCACTAAGGTTCACGTACATGATCGGCTGATCACTTAAGTTCACTTCTAATGCCGTTGGTTCCTGTGTAAGATCTGTCGGAAGGTCCTGCTTCGCTTTATCGATCGCGTCTTTTACTTTTTGCAGCGCTATTTCTGTTTTTACCTGCGTATCAAATTCTACAACGATGGCAGAATAATCCTGCTGTGATGTACTGGTGAATTTTTTAATTTTTGCACCGGTAATGCCTTTGATCTGTTTTTCAATTGGCCTGGTTACAAGGTTCTCAATATCCTTTGGCGAGTTACCGGTGTAAATGGTTTGCACATAAATAGTAGGAATCACAATATCCGGAAACTGCTCTTTAGGCAATGTGGCGAATTGAAACACCCCCGCTAATGTTACAAATAACATCACCAGGTAAATGGATGTCTTATTGCTAACACTCCATGAGGTTGGTCCAAATTCCTTGAACTTATCCTTTATATTTTCTATTAAACTCATAATATTATTTTACCCCCGTCCCCTGAAGGGGTGTGAAGAATTGTGTTATTTTTTCAACTTTTACATTCAATATTTTACATTCGACATTTTACATTTTTACTGAGCGCCAGTTGTAATTAACTGCCCTTCGTATAAACTTCCGAAACCTTCTGTTATCAATACATCGCCTGCTTTTAATCCTGATTTTATTTCGATCATATCGTTATTTATCAGCCCTATTTCAACCGGGCGTTTATGTGCTATTAGTTTGCCATTTTCTGTATTGGCTACTAAAACATATTTTCCTTTATCATCATTCTGTAAAGTATTCAATGGTATTGCGATCGCATTTTTTGCACCATAATCTTTTATTTTGATCAACGCCAATTGATTAGGTTTCAAATCAGGGTCTGATGGCAATTTTGCTTCCACCATATAGCCTCTGTTGATCAGGTCGATAGAAGCCCCTACGAATGTTACTTTAGCAGTAATTGTTTTATTAAGATCGGGCAAGCTCACAATAACCGGACTCCCTATACTCACACTATTCAAATAATTTTCAGGAATATTGCTTACCGCTTTTAATATGCTATTGTTTACAATTTTTATTACGCCCGAACCTGCGGCGCCAAAATATTCACCCTGCTTTACCGTAACCTGATCAGCTACGCCATCGACATCGCTCACAACAGAAGTTGCATTTACTTGTTCTTGCACAACTTTTACGTTTTCCTGGCTGGCAGCTAATTGATCTTCTAAATTGGTGACATTATTTTTTGCAGTAAGCAACTGAACTTCGGTACCAATATTTTCGCTCCATAAATTATTTTGGCGCTGATAAATATCTTTAGCATATGCCAGCTGACTTTTTATAGTTGTCAACCCCTGCGTTGCAGCAACTAAGTTTTGTTTTAACACAGCATCATCTAATTTTAATAAAAGCTGGCCTTTTTTCACCATTTGCCCTTGCTGCACATAGATCTCTTTCACCTGAGCCGGACCACTACGCGGTGTGATATAACTTACATTTAATGCATCAATATGTCCCTGCAATACGATGTAATGCGTAAAATCTGTAGCCTGTAAAGTTTGTATCGCTACTAACTTCGGCTTTTGGTCAGGCGCTGCATTAGGATCCAGCTTTGCTATCTCGGTTTCCAGACTTGCGATCTTATCGCTTGTCTTTTGCTGATCTGCTTTAAGGGTTTCTAATTCTGCTTTTTTGCCTGCCAAACTATCATCACCATGTTTGCAGGAAGCAACCATTACCAGGACAACAAAAAACAGGCTTGATCTTGTTAAAATATTTCTCATAAAATTTATATTTTCTTCTATTATTAAATTAAAGTTTTCCTACTGCTTTTAAAAAATCGATCTTCGCTGTAATAGCATCATACAATGCGCTGATATAATTTGACTGTGCTGCTTGCAGGTCAGTTTGTGAATTATTAATATCAGTTAACGAGCCTGTACCTGTTTCATATTTCTTTTTTGTTTGATCGTAAACCGTTTCAGCTAATTGCATATTTTGCTTTTGAAAGTCCATAGTTGTTATGGCTGTTGCAAAATTATTTTTAGCAACCGCTACATCATTATCAATGCTAAGCTTTAAATTTTCTAATTGATTTTGAGATTGGCGCAATTGTATTTTTGATTCTTCAATTTTTGCTCTCGCAGAAAACCCGTTAAAAATCGGTATTGACAAATTAACGCCAACATATGATGTAGTGTACCAGCTACTGTTTGCATCTAACAAATCGAAATTATTATCCGCGCTGTATCCTTGCTTTCCATACACGCCGTTAAAATACAAAGTTGGTATCTGGCTCCTGTTATACCTTTTAACAGTGAGCTCATTTAACTTGTTATTTAATTGTGACAATTGAAATTCTTTACGGTCCGAATAATTATAATTACTGTTTTCTAATACCCCTTCCCGTATCTTATCGTCATTTAGCGTATCAGTTAATACCAGACTGTCTTTAACAGGCATGCCCATTAATATTTTTAATCCGGTATAGCCATTGGCTATATTATTTTTTGTTGATAATTCCTGGGTTTGCAAATTGGCAATTTGAACAGACAATCTATCTACATCTAATTTTTCTGCAAATCCATTCTTGTAGATCTCTTTTGTATCATGATCTAATTTTAGTAACCTGTTTATATTAGAATCCAATAAAGCAATTTGCGTTTTACTGGCAACCAATTGGTAATAGATCTTATAAATATTTGTCCTGATATTTATTTCAGTTATTTCCTCCTGGCGTTTTCTTTCATCCACTATTACCCTGCGTGCAGATAATCCAATAAATACCTGGCCATCAAACAACACCTGCCTTAATGAAACTGTTGCAGATCCGTTCCATTTTGTACCAAACGCGAATGCCTTATATTCTGTAGGAGGTGCCGTACTATCAAAAATCCCTGCCGGTATCAGGGTAACAGGTATATCTGTATAATCTGTTATCGATCCGCTGGCGTTTATTTGTGGCAATGCTGCGGCAGTAAGCTCTCTGTTCTGTTGTTGCTGTTCGGATATATCCAATAAAGCATTCTTTACCTGGTAAGAATTTTTTAAACCGTAATCGACTGCCTGCTTTGCAGAAAATTGATTAGTTGTTTGCGCCATTGAGCTGCCGCTTATTAATAAAGCCAGCGCTATGATCTTTCCCGTCTGTATAAATTTATTTCGTTTCATCACTGTGTAATTTTTTTCTTTCTTGTTGATATTGTAATGTTAGGTGGTAACCTCTTTCTGAAACCAGTCCAAATAAATAATGCATTAGTAATTCTTCTTCGATCTCAAATAAATTATTTTTTGTTTTGGTATGAAAATCAGGTTGAAAAGGCAACATCATACTTTCTACCCTAAACCTTGCTAACACCTCTACGTTGAGATCCGGCCTGAACAATTCTTCTTTTATCCCTCTTAAAATATTATCCCGTATTACCGTAAACAGGTAATCGTTTTTGTGTTTATAGAACCTTGCAAAAGCAGCAGGGTGATATTTCTGCATTTCAAAAAGTAAAGCAGGGTTCATTGAGCTCATGATCTCCATCATCATATCAATTGCCAGGAATATTTCATGCACCGCATTTTCAGCAGCATCTTTATCCAATTCACAACAAGATTGATTATGGTTGATCTTTTCTGTAATAAATGCATCAACGAGTTCATCCTTATCGGCAAAATACTGGTAGATCGTTTTTTTGCTGATCCCCAAAGCATTGGCAATATCATCCATGCTCACACTACGCAATCCGTATTGCATGAACAGGTCGCCGGCCTTCTGCTTTATTCTTTCCCCTGTATCTGTTAAAACTGTCATAATGGACACAAAACTAAGGAAACTTTTTGTGTAACCAAAGTTTCCTTGGCTTTTTTTTGCAATTTGTTGTTTTTTTGATTTTTTGGAAAGAAAAGCAATGAACTACCTTTGATAACTAAATTTTCAGTTATGAAAAAGTCGTTTACATACATGTTATTGCAATATTTTTTGCAGGGATTATTAGTCTTGGCCCCCATTTGTATCACTGCCTGGGCAATTACTGCAGCTTTTAACTTCATTGACGGACTTTTACCTAACCTTATTCATAGCATTTTCCCTTCTGCAGTAGAAAAAGTTCATATTCCCGGTTTAGGCTTTGTTGTTATGATCTCTATTGTGTTGTTTGTAGGGTATATTTCACCTTCCTACATTTTCGGCAAACTGGTGAGCGGCTTTGAAAAATTATTATCGAGAACACCGGGCATAAAATTTATTTACTCTACGTTAAAAGATTTTTTTGAAGCATTTGCAGGAGAAAAAAAGAAGTTCACGCAAAACGTATTAGCCAATGTTGATGATAACGATGTATGGCGCGTAGGTTTTGTTACACAGGATGATATGTCTGATTTTGGATTTAAAGATTATATAGCAGTGTATATTCCGATGGCATATTCTGTTGCAGGAAATGTATATATCATATCGAAAGACAGGATAAAACCGATCACCAATATCAGTGCCGCACAAACTATGAAATTTGCTGTAAGTGGCGGTGTTACTGCTCTTGAGGAAGAAGAAGAAAGATCTTTGTAATTGAATATTGCAGATTGAATATTGATCTATTTATTTAATATTCAATATAAAATATTACTTATTAAATACCTATCCTATGAAACGCCTACTGCTACTGGCAGCATGCTGCCTATTTTCTTTTAAAAGTTTTTGCTGGGGCTTTTATGCTCACCAGAAAATAAATTATTACGCTGTCTTTTTATTGCCTCCCGAGATGTTGGTATTATATAAACCCAATATCGATTTTATTGCAGCGCATGCCGTTGATCCCGATAAAAGGCGTTACATAGATAAGAATGAAGCGCCGCGCCATTTTATCGATATAGATCATTATGGCGCCTACCCTTACGATAGTTTACCGCACAAATGGAATGATGCCGTAGCAAAATACGGAGAAGATACTTTATTAAAATATGGTATTGTACCCTGGCACGTATTGGTAATGTTATCCAGGCTCACCCAAGCTTTCAAAGCAAAAGATTATAGCAGGATAATGAAAAACAGTGTTGAAATAGGGCATTATATTGCTGATGCGCATGTACCCTTACATACTAACAGCAATCATAACGGACAACTGACCGACCAGGTAGGCATACATGCTTTTTGGGAAAGCCGTATACCTGAATTACTGGCTGATAAAGAGTTTGATTTTTTTATCGGCAAAGCCGATTATATCAATAACCCGAGCGATTTTATTTGGGCAAGAGTACTGGAAAGCGCCAATGAAGCGGATTCTGTACTGACCTTTGAAAAACAACTCTCAAAAGAATTTCCTTCGGACGAAAAATATTCTTTTGAAAACAGGAATGGTGTGATCATCCGGCAATATTCATCGGCCTATACAATAGCCTACAATAAAAAATTAAACGGCATGGTAGAAAGAAGAATGCGGCAAGCCATTTACGCCGTAGCTTCTTTTTGGTATACGGCATGGGTAAATGCAGGTCAGCCTGATCTGCGGCCATTATCTCAACAACATTTTTCCGCAGCAGATAGTAAAGAATTTCAAGAGCTTAATAGTCAATGGCAAAGTAGTAGCAGTATGATCGGCAGAGAGGAATAAATTGCTGATATATGATTGCTGATTGCTGATATTACGTAGCCATTTATATCCGATATCAGAAATCATACATCAGACATCTTTGTTATATTTGCACCCTAAATTTTTCGACATGAGTATTGTTCATAATTTTAATGCAGGGCCATCTATTTTACCCCAGGAAGTGTTTGAACAGGCAGCTCAGGCTGTTGTAAATTATAACAATACCGGTTTATCCATTTTAGAGATCGGTCACCGTACTGCTACTTTCCAGGCAGTAATGGACGAAGCACAGGCATTGGTTAAAGAGTTAATGAAGCTTGATGCAGAGCATGAAGTATTGTTCTTACATGGTGGCGCTTCTACACAGTTCATGCAAGTACCAATGAATTTATTGGATGATAAAGAAACTGCAGCTTATGCCGATACCGGTGTATGGGGAGTTAAAGCTATCAAAGAAGCTAAACTATTCGGTAAAGTTGATGTCGTTTGTTCTGGAAAAGAAAGCAATTATAGTACTATACCAAAAGATTTTGCAGTTCCTAATGATGCAAAATATTTTCATATCACTACCAACAATACCATCTACGGAACACAATGGCAAAAAATTCCTAAGACAAGTAATTCTTTAGTAGCCGATATGAGTAGCGATATACTAAGCAGGGAACTCAACTTCAATGCTTTTGACCTGATATATGCCGGCGCTCAAAAAAATATGGGACCGGCTGGTGTTAACCTGTTGGTAGTAAATAAAAATATATTAGGTAAGATCAAACGCCCGATCCCTACCATAATGGATTACCGCAACCACATTAAAGAAGGAAGTATGCTCAATACGCCTCCTGTATTTTCAATATACGTGTGTATGCTAACATTACGCTGGTTAAAAGCAAAAGGCGGTGTTGCAGCAATAGAAAAATTAAATAACGCTAAAGCAGCTTTATTATACAAGGAAATTGATGAGAACCCTCTTTTTAAGGGTACCGCAAACAAAGAAGACAGAAGCAAAATGAATGTTTGCTTTGTAATGAATGACCCTTCTTTGGAAGAAGAATTTTTAGCCTACGTTAAGCAACAAAATATTGTAGGCATTAAAGGCCACCGTTTGGTAGGCGGTTTCAGGGCATCAATCTATAACGCATTGCCAATCAGCAGTGTAGAGGTATTAGTGAATGCGATGAAAAGCTTCGCTAAAAGTAAATAACAAAATAAAATCGAATATTAAAGTATTAATCTGTTGAGAAGATTTACTTTCGCAGCCGATTTAAACTTTAACACGTTCATCAATATAATAATCTCATGGTTACAATTTCTCCTTTTAAGGCATTAAGGCCTGACGCTCAATATGCAAAGCAAGTGGCTTCGCCTCCTTACGATGTATTGAACAGCAAGGAAGCAAAAACAGAAGCAGAAAATAATCCGAATAGTTTCTTACACGTTACGAAAAGTGAAATAGACCTTCCAGAAACAACCGATTCTCATTCTCAGGAAGTGTACGAGAAAGCAAAAGATAATTTAGATGCATTTGTAAGCCGCAATATTTTATTTCGTGAAACAAAGCCTTGTTATTATATCTACCAATTGATCATGGATGAAAGAAGTCAGACGGGATTGGTTTGCGGCAGCAGCGTTAATGATTACGAAAGCGGGTTGATAAAAAAACATGAATTTACACGCCCGGAAAAAGAACTGGATCGTATCAATCATATCAAAATAACAGGAGCGCAGACAGGCAATGTTTTTTTGGCCTATAAAAATGTAGCTGCTGTTGATGAGTTGATCGCTAAATGGAAAGAATCACATAGCCCTGTATACGATTTTGTTGCACCGGATAAGATACAACACACTATCTGGATAGTGAACGATGATAAAACCATCGAACAAATAACATCTTTATTTGAAACAAAAGTTCCTTGCACCTATATCGCTGATGGCCACCACCGCGCAGCTTCTGCCGCTAAAGTGCGTACCGGTTTAACAAAGGAAGAGAATGTGGGCGCTGATTTTTTCTTAACCACATTATTCCCTGCAAACGAATTGCAGATAATGGATTATAACCGTGTAATAAAAGACCTGAACGGATTCACCGAAGAAAAATTAGTTATTGCATTGCAAAAAGATTTCTTTGTTGAAAAAGCAAACAAAGCTTTTTCTCCGGCAGTATTGCATGAATTTGGAATGTATGTAAACAAGCAATGGTACAGGCTTACTTCAAAAACCAGCAGCTATTCAACAGATCCTATTGGAATTTTAGATGTGACCATCTTACAAAACAATATCCTTGATCCTTTATTTAATATTAAAGACCAAAGAACCGATAAACGCATTGATTTTGTTGGCGGCATAAGAGGCTTGGCCGAACTGGAAAAAAGAGTGAACAGCGGAGATATGGCAATAGCTTTCAGTCTGCACCCGGTAAGCATTCAACAACTATTTGATATTGCAGATAGCGGCAATGTAATGCCGCCAAAATCTACCTGGTTTGAACCTAAGCTGAGAGATGGATTGCTAACACACCTTATCTACGATTAATATTTAGTTAATAAGACCATATCATAAAAAAGAGGCGACATTGTTACGCCTCTTTTTTTATCTTTACCCTCAATGAAAAAGTCTACGCTGTTTTTTACATTCCTATTATTGGTCGGCTTTAGCGCCTTTTCGCAAGATGCACAACAATTGCAGCAAACTGCCAAGACATTTATGATGCAGGGAGATTTTAGTAATGCCGTACTTGTATTGAACAGGGCCATCGCCATGAATCCCGGCAATATTGAAATGGCAAAAGACCTTGCGTTTGATTACTACATGCAAAAAGATTACGACAAAGCTTTAGCAACAATAAAACCTGTTATTGACGGAAAGGATGCTGATGATCAGTCTTACCAGATAGCCGGCAATATTTATATCGCATTGAATCTTACAAAAGACTGTGAAAAATTATACAGAAGGGGAATCGAAAAATTCCCTGAAAGCGGTGCTTTATATAATGAATTAGGAGAATTGCTTGGCTCACAAGGAGATCAGGATGCCATCAAACAATGGGAAAAAGGGATCGAGATCGATCCTTCTTATTCAAAAAATTATTACAATGCCAGCAGGTACTATTCGATGGTTGGCGATTATATCTGGAGTGTTATTTATGGAGAAATATTTTTAAACATGGAGCCTTTAAGTCCTTATACACCGGAGTTGAAAGGTATCACATTACAGAACTACGAAAAAATATTTGCTGATGCTGACCTCACCAAGAAGAACAAAGACAAAAAAAATAAATTCGCCACCGCTTTTATTACTTGTTTAAACAAGCAAAGCAATATGGCTACAATGGGTATTAATCCTGAATCACTAACGATGATACGTACCCGCTTTATACTCGATTGGAACAAGGATTATGCTGCAAAATTTCCATTCAGGCTGTTCGACTGGCAGCAACAATTATTACAGCAGGGATTGTTTGATGCCTACAACCAATGGATATTTGGCATGGCGCAAAATTTGAGCGCTTACCAGACCTGGACCAATAATCACGCTGCAGAATATACAGGCTTTGACAATTTACAGAAGGGCAGAATTTTCAAGGTTCCTGCCGGCCAGTATTATCATTAAGCCTCATATAAGAAATTTATTTTCAGGCGTTTGTCTTTAGCGCTACAATTACTTATTTTTTTGTTTCTGATCAATATTACGCTCTTTGCTGCATGTCTTTGTAGAACTTTTTAGACAAATTTTCATTTCTCAATAATATAATAGCAGTCTTTGCGTTATTGTGAGTGCGCACGATGTTATTATGATTGCTTTTTTTGATTATCTTACAAGTGCCGGAACTAATTTTCTTAATCGTCAACGACTGCTGTATGAACAAAAATTCCAGAATTTTCGATTTTCTGCAATACCAGCTTGAAAGATTTCCCAAAAGCGATATGCTTACTGGTAAAGAAAATGGCCGATGGATCACACATAGCACAGCCGAAATAAAAGAATTAGTTGATACATTAAGCACAGGTTTACTTAGTTTGGGCATATCCGGCAAAGACATGCAAGTTGAGCACCAGGATAAGATCGCGATCATCAGCAAAAACAGGCCAGAGTGGGTTATCCTCGATTTAGCTTGTCAGCAAATTGGCGCAGTGCTTTGCCCTGTTTATCCCACCACCAATCCAAAAGAGCTCGAATATATTTTTAACGATGCTGAAATAAAATATGTTTTCGTCAGCGGACAAGACATATTAGATAAAGTAAACAGCATTCGCGAACATGTACCAAGCTTACTCAAGGTATATAGCTTCGATAGATTACCCGGAGCCGATTACTGGAAAAAGATCCTCAACTTATCTCAGCCCGAACATTTTACAAAATTAAGGGATATCAAAAATTCCATCTTAACATCACATTGCGCCACCATAATTTATACTTCAGGAACAACAGGTACGCCAAAAGGAGTAATGCTGAGTCACAAGAATGTGGTAATGAATGTTATCAATTCAAGAAAAACCTTTCCTTTTAAAGATGATGTGCACGGCAGGGCATTGAGTTTTTTGCCCCTCAACCATATTTTTGAGCGCATGGTTACCTATATCTATATCACCAGCGGCGTATCGATCTATTATGCTGAGAATATGGATACCATTGCCGACAATTTAAAAGAAGTTAGGCCAACCATATTCTGCACAGTACCCAGGTTATTAGAAAAAGTATATGAAAAAATAATGGCCAAAGGCGCCGAACAAACAGGCATCAAAAAGAAATTATTCTTTTGGGCAGTTGGCTTAGGTGACCGGTATGATAACAAAACAAGCAATGGCTTTTTATACAATATTGAACTCGCTTTGGCCAATAAAATAATTTTTAGCAAATGGCGCGAAGCATTGGGCGGCAACGTTAGAACAGTTGTAACCGGTGGAGCAGCTTGCCAGGTAAGGTTATTAAGAATTTTTACCGCTGCTAAAATCCCT
>DATHHR010000040.1:0-13031 GCA_035317105.1 Ferruginibacter sp.
CGGCGCAGCTCAGGTTGTTTACGTATCGTATCTATCATTTGATAGCCGTCCATCCCGGGCATCATCATATCTATCAGTGCCACGCCGATGTCTTTTGTTTTTTGTAAAACATCCAATCCTTCTTTTGCACTTGCTGCAGCAATACAAGTAAATCCCCGGGATCTTAATACTGCATTTAAAGCAAAAATATTACGGCCGTCATCGTCAACGATAATAATTTTCTTCTTTTCCATACCCATTTATTTTAATAGCCTTTTTCATACAACCATATACGCAATAATGATACCAGTTGGTCTATATCCACAGGTTTAGAGATATAGTCAGATGCACCTGCAGCAATACATTTTTCTCTATCCCCGGTCATAGCTTTTGCCGTTACCGCGATCACCGGAAGATTTTTCGTGTTTGTATTTTTTCTTATTGCTTTGATACTTTCATAACCATCCATTTCCGGCATCATCATATCCATCAATACCACGTCGACCTCAGGGTGCTCGGCTAGTAATTGTAAAGCTTCTTTTCCATCCATTGCCGGTATTATTTTCATACTGTGTTTTTCCAGCGCCTTTGTCATAGAAAAGATATTTCTTACATCATCATCTGCCAATAACACTACTTTATTCTTTAATACATTTTCCAGTTTACCTGTTTTATTTATTCCGTTACCATTCCTGGTACTTTTTTTATCTTCTACTAAATGTAAAAAGATAGACACTTCATCCAGGATCCTTTGATAAGAATGGGCCGTTTTTAAAACGATGGTATCTGCATATTGCTTGATCCTCAATTCTTCGCGGTTAGACATACTTTTCCCTGTAAATATGATAACAGGAACATCTTCCAATCCTTCATCCTGTTTTACTTTCTCTAAAAGATCATACGCTTTTGTATCGGGTACGCCCATGTCTAGTATTACACAATCAACATCGTTCTTATGTAATGACTCAATGCTCTCTTCTACTGTTTTGTATATTTCCGTATTAACATTGTATGTCCCTAAAAAGTACGCAAGCGCTTTAGCGTGTTTGTTATTATCTTCTACTATTAATACTTTCTTTTCCTTTTTGCTCAATACATATTCTATCTTTTCAAAAATTGTATTCAACTGTTCAAAAGCTACCGGCTTATTAATAAAATCTACTGCGCCTTTTACCAGACTCTCTTTCTTTAATTGAAAAGACGACATTATATGAACCGGTATCGGCCTTGTTTTGGGGTTCTTTTTTAATTCATCAATTACTTCCCATCCATTTTTAACCGGCAGCTGTATATCCAGCAATATACCCATCAGATCGAATTGGTTAGCCATTTCTATTCCTTTATCGCCCCGCACTGCTACCAGCGCTTTGTATCCTTTTTGCCTGGTATAATCTAACAAAGCTTTTGCAAATGCCGTATCATCTTCAATTATCAATATCACCTTGTCATTTTCATTGATCGAATCCCTGTCATCTGCAATTTCCTGCGGGATATCTGTTGTAGTGTATTGTAAATAATTATTGCTTACTTTCTCAACAGCATTTTCAATATGCTTTTCCATCTTATGGTCATGCATTGGCTCAGCAACAGGCTGCGTCGCTTCTTTAGATACAGGAATAGATAAAGTGAATTCACTTCCTTCACCTACTTTACTGGATAAGGTGATCTCTCCCCCTAATAATTTTGCTAATTCACGACTGATCGATAAACCTAATCCTGTTCCTCCATATTTACGGCGTGTTGACCCATCTTCCTGTTGAAATGCATCAAAGATCAATTGTTGTTTTTCTGCTGCGATGCCTATACCGGAATCTTTTACAATAAAAGAAATAAATGAAGGTTTGTCTGCCGGAACCTCAATGATCAATTGAACAAACCCTTCCTGTGTAAATTTGAAAGAATTAGAAAGCAGGTTCTTGATTATTTGCGTAAGCCTCATTTTATCTGTCTCGATAGATCCCGGCACATTGTCTTTAACAACAACTTGCCAATCAAGGTTCTTCTCTTTAGCAACAGGATCAAAAAGAGACCTGCTATCTTCTACTACACTAGTTATTGTTGTTGGTAAATATTCAACGCTCATTTTACCTGCTTCTATTTTAGACAGGTCAAGTATCTCATCGATCAACTCTAATAACCCATTGCCTGAGCTTTGAATCACATGCGCATATTGTACTTGCTCGGCAGTTAAATTCTTTTCATTATTCTCGGACATTAACCTTGATAATAACAAAATAGAATTCAATGGCGTTCTTAATTCGTGAGACATATTGGCCAGAAATTCTGATTTGTATTTGGTAGACAAAGCAAGCTCTTCCATTCGTTTTTGTATCTCTATGTTTTTTTCCTGTACAAGATGAGTGCGGTCTTCTAATAAAGACGTTCGTTCTTCCAAAGTACTATTTATCTCTAGCAGCTCTTCTTGCTGCACTTTTAATTCTTCTTCAGATGCTTGCAGTTCTTCAGCCTGGGCTTCCAGCTCTGCATTCATATGTTCTAATTCTGAATGTTGCGCCAATAATTCTTCTGATTGCGATTGCGTCTCTTCTAATAATGCCTGAACACGCTGGCGGTTTTGAACTGTATTTATTGATATCCCTATGTTTTCCGAAACACTTCTAAAAAAATCCAGTTCGCGCTGATTATATTGATGCAGGGAGCCTATTTCGATCACACCTTTAATTTCCCGTTCAAACAAAACAGGAAATACAATAATGGTAACCGGCTTTAATTCAACAGAAGCAAAGCTGATCTTTATATCATTTTCTGTAATATTATTAACCAGTATCTCTTTTTTTGTAATGGCGCAGCTACCTACTAGCCCTTCTCCCAGCTGTATTTTTTCAGGCGTGTTTTTAGTAAGTGCAAAACCATTTTGCAAGGTTAGCTGTTTCTCATTTTCTAATAAATAAAAAGCGCCAACAAGGCTGTCGCTATACCCGGCAAGAAAAGCCAGTATCTTTCGGGTAAGGTTCTCAATAGTGTCATCGCCGATCATTTCTTCATTTAATCTGGCCACACCCGTTTGCAGCCATTCTTTATCAGATAATTTTTTGAAAAAATCCTCTAATGAATAAGCCATTTTATTTAAGGCAAAAGCAAGGCTTCCCAGATCATCCGTTTCCGCATCGCTAACCCTGATACCAAACTCTCCGCCTGAAATTTTTTCTGCAATATTTTGTATAACGCTTATTCGCGCAGCAGTTTCTCTATCTTTTTCTTCTAATGCTTCTTGTAGTTTTATTTTATCATTGATATCTTTCCTCACTTTAAAGTAAAAAATAACCGTAATAAAGATCGCTAATAAAGCTGCGAGTACAATTAAGGCAGGTGTAAATGCAGAGAATTTATTTAAGGCTGCCGTTCTTTTAATTAAAAGATCCTGCTCTTCTGTTTCAATGTTCTTCACTATTTGCCTTGTGCTGTCCATAAAAGATTTCCCTTCGCGCAACCCCTCAATATTTATCTCGCCGTTATCTTTTCTCTCATCAATAAGATCTTGTAACATAGAAAACCTTTTCACAATGATCGTATTCAGTTGTCCAACATACGCTTGTTGTATGGGATTGTCTTTCGTCAATTCTTTAAGATCTTCTATCATGCCAACCACCATATCGTAACGGCCGGTATAGGGTTCTAAAAAAACGGGGTCTTTCGTAAGCAAGTAACCTCTTTGTCCTGTTTCTGCATCCTTCATTGTTGAAATAATATCAGCCGCTTTCCTGCTCACTATGGTAGAATGATCTACCAACCGCGCACTGGATAATAAATTTTCAATACTGATATAAGAAGCTACCGAACTAAAAATAAGTATCAATAAAGAGATACTAAATCCGATCAAAAGATTGCGTTTTAAAGCCGTTTGTTGCATTAATAAAGTATATAATGGTTATTAATAAGATTATTTATTATGAAATAACAGGAATTCTGAAATAAAATGTGGCACCTTTTCCTAATTCACTTTCTACGCCAAATGTAGCGCCATGCCTTTTTAAAATTTCCGAGCAGATATACAATCCAATACCAAGGCCCTGCACTGGCACGCCCGATTCTGTTACACGAAAAAATTTAGTATACACGTTTTGCTGATTTTCCTTCGATATGCCAATGCCAAAATCTTTTACAGCAAAATACAATTGCTTATCTCTTATTTCAGTGATGATATGCATTTCTTTGGATGCTGGTGCATACCTGATCGCATTATTAATAAAATTGATGATCACTTGTTCTATCCTTACATCATTCCCATTGATCTTTGCCGCAACCTTTCCAATTCTTACAAAATTATATTCCGGATGTATTTGATGTAGCGTATCTATTGTTGTACTTAGTAAATTTTCAAAATCTAATTCCTTCATTTCGAACTTAAGCTTACCACTTTCTATTTTTGAAATATCTAAGAGGTCGTTGATCAGGTTATCTAATTTATTAACCTGTAATAATGTTCTGTCAACATATGTTTTTACTTTATCTTCTTTGGTCAGCATCATATCTAACAGCTGTATATAAGCCTTTATACTTGTTAGGGGCGTTTTTAATTCATGACTGGCGATGGTTAAAAATTCATCTTTCTTTTTAATTGCCTGTTTTTGTTCATCGATATCTGTAAATGACCCTACCCATTTTACGATCTTATTATCTTCTTTAACAGGCATTGCCCTAACCAGGTGATAGCGGTAATCCTCTCCATCTTTTTTTATCCGTACTTCCATTTCTAACGGCGTGCCTATAGCTATGGCATTATCCCATTGCTTTTTAATACAGGTATCATCAGGATGATTTGGAGGGAATTCTTTTGTAGAAGCTGCATATAGATACCAATGTTCATTTACAAAATCTATCACGCCATCGGCGGAAGCCGTAAAAGCGATCTGAGGTATTGATTCAAGCGTGGAGTGTAACTCTTGTAATTTTTCTAAAGCCTGGTGCTCGGCGCGTTTTCTAAACTCTATTTCGAGTTTTAAATTTTCCTGGACAATATTCAGCTCTCTTTTCTGTTCATAGAGCTTATAAAATGTTTTTACTTTTAGTAGTAATATATCCGGATCGATCGGTTTTACGATATAATCAATGGCACCTGATGAATAGCCTTTTGTAATGAATTTTTTATCGGTATTTACGGCTGAAAGAAAAATAATAGGAATGTCTTTTGTGTGGTTATTGCCTGAAAGCACTTCTGCTACTTCAAAGCCATCCATCCCGGGCATTTGTACGTCCAGAATGATCAGGGCGTAGTTCTGTTTGAGTGTCTTTTTCAAAGCTTCTTCTCCACTTAAGGCAGAATCTGTGGGAAAAGAATGCACATCCAATATAGTTTTTAGCGAAAAAATATTTTCTGGCCTGTCATCGACAATAAGAATCATAATATCGGGGTTAGTATAATTATTCCCTTGATCTATATATAAGGAAAAGACTTTCTCTCATTACACAAAAAACATACCGTTGCATTCTATCCTCATAAAGGCCTTTTTGTGATATTTTTTGTAGATTATTTTCCACAAGATACAAAAATAGAACTCCAGTAGAAACTGCAGTTCTATACTTAACCAATTTGCATATATCGCTCTATTTAGAACAAATGATGTAATACAAAACCTGTGCCTTTTTTATTTTAACTATTTATATTAGCACAAATAGTTATTTATTATCCCCTATCTTCATACATATAACTTATTATGGCACTACTAGAAAAGGATCTGATCGTAAAAACCTCCTTGCTTCCCAACTCAGGAAAAGGATTATTCACAAAAATTTTCATCCCAAAAAAAACACGCATTGTTGAATACCAGGGTAAAATATGTAAATGGAGTGATGTAGAAGATAATTTCGATAATGGCTACATCTACTATGTAAATAAAAACTATGTTATTGATGCGGGCGACAGCACTAAATTTTTAGCCCGCTATGCAAATGATGCTTTTGGATTATCCAAAGTAAAAGGCATGAGTAATAATTCGAGATACACTACTAAAGGGACACAGGTATTTATTGAATCTCTCGAAGATATTCCTGCCGGCTCCGAGATCTTTGTTAGTTATGGCAAAGAATATTGGGATGTAGTAAAGAAAAATAAAAAAATAGACGACAAAAAAAAAGCCGGCAAATAATATAATTGCCGGCAAAGACTTTTTCGATCATTCCTATTTTTCCTTCACGATGATCGCATAAATAACATATAGCCATCCTAAAATGCCATGGACAATGGCCCATAAAACAGATTTATTCCTGGTCCAGGAAATTGCTACTGCTATAATGGTTCCCAATCCTACACCAGGATAAAAAAACACCGGTTGCATATAACCATAGTCGTATGTTCTCGCTACGCAAGACGTGAGTAAGGTGGTGCAAAATACAATGACAATACTTATCCTCTTATTCATAGTTTGTAATTTATCTGCTTATGCGTTAGCTAAAGAATAGCCTTGCTGTTGTTTAAGAAGCGATTTTTTCATTGACATTAAATAAACGACAGAGCGTAAAATAAGCTGGCTCATTCTTATCGCTTCTGCCTTCTTTTTTTTATCTATTTCGGTTAAACCAATAAAGATCAGCTGAGAATCAAGCTGTTTAAGAAAAGATATTTTTTCGTTGGTTTGTTGCAAAGTCATGGTTGATATTTTTAAGGTTATGAGTTTGGTTGTTCCCATAACATATTCAAATAGCAAACCAATGATTTTATCGTGGGAGAAGAAGCTAAAAAAGCTATTTGTGTGGAGAGGATTCCTCACTTATGTGGAATTAATATTTTTTGAAGCAATTATTTCCTTATAAATCATTTTCAGCCAGCTTCTTCTTTCCTATCATTTCTATTGCAGTAAGTACTGTCGCAAATGCTGTATAGATCCTTCGTAATTCGGTTATATCTGTTATCCCTCTATCGATCTCAAATGCCAAAAAATCTTCTTTAGTGGATTCATTATAAATACTTCTGTTTCCTATATGTAAGCTAAAGCCAGTTAAAGATTGAAATACTTCTCTTGAGTTTTTATCAGCAAAAATATTTTTTGTTTTGGCTATATCATTCGTTTTGATAATGATCTTATTATCGAATTCGGCATATCCTATTTCCTTATCTTCCATACCGAAAAACTTTCCTATTGTATCGATAAAATTTTCATGGTGCAATGCGAATTTAAATCCGTTCTGCTCGGGAAGAACGGCCATTAGTGTAGTAGTTTCAAAACCGCTTTCAAAACCTCCACCCGGATCTATATCAATATCCAACTGCACTTTATGAATATCGTGGTAGATCAATACATGGTATTGAAGAGGAGGATTTTCTTGGGTAAGATCGGCTGTGATCCTTTTCCAGACAGTCTCCTCGCTATTGGCTGCTATCATTTTTGTTTCCATAACAGGTATGTATCAAAATCATTGCCAAAATTTTTTTCAGTGCATTCTTTAACAATCTGGCACAGCATTTTGTAGTACATTAGTTAAAAGAAAATTATGGAAAAGAGGTCTAAAAAATATATTGTAGCCAAACGCAATAACCCGATAGTAAAGCCCGAACAGGTAAAGACAAGCTCGGATAAACATATTGATCAGGATTTTGCAGGATATCCTGATTCTCCTGCAAAAGAAAATATCATCAATCCAAAAACAAAAAAAGATAAAAAAATTGCTGCGGTCGATGTGCAGGATGGAGAAAAGATAAAAAAGCCGAAGTACGAGGTAGATGAACAAGAATCTGATGGATCAGGCGGTGCCTTTGGAGGAACAGAAGAAATGATCGACGATGAGGCATTCTGATAATTTCTAACTAAAAGGCCGCTTACTTTCGTAGCGGCCTTTTAGTATATGATGTAAAACAACTTTGCTTAATAATTTTTTCCAATAAGCTCCTGGCTTATCAACACACCTGAATACTTAATGGTACCATAAGTATTATTCCACCATAATGTATCTGTATTGATCGTTCCTACCTGGTAATACAATATTTTATCGCAAACGAAAGTGCCTGCAGTAACAGTTACACTTGTATCTGTTTGTGCTACTGTGTACACATTTGTATCCTCATAAGTAGGATCATACCATTGCCATGTATCTCCTACAACCCTGTTTTCTTTTATATAATAGGATGTATCGCTGACAGTAGAAGTATAGCTTTGTGTTAGCCAACCGTTACAACCTTTTAGATATAATACTGCACCATTTAAATTGGCATCAGTTGGATCTGTGAGTTTTTGTTTAAAAGTGCCCGACTGGCTTGTAGAAGCATACGTAACTGTATTCGTAGATACATTTCCTAAAAGATCAATGGTATATACCAATGAATCACCGTTTCTTAAAAAGCCAAAAGAGCTGCTACAGGCTGTTGTATCAGTGGGGTTATTTGTTGTTGAGTTCGGATTATTTTTTGTACAGGAACCAAGTACGATGACAAAGATCAAAACAAGTGCACTCCATTTTGTTGATTTCATAAGTTTTTATTTAGGGTTTATTAATAATTGAAAATAAGCATTTTTTTAATGTTACACCTATTAACGAAAAAAGGGTTCCGTAATTAACGGAACCCTGGTTGTTTAAAAAGTTCGGATTAAAGAACTATTGTACTACAAATTTCTTAGTAACAACATTGTTGCCATTTCGAAGTTGTATAATGTAAATACCCGCAGGTAAATTAGCTGTGTTCACTGTTATTCTGTCTCCCTGAATTTGCAGGGCTTCTTTTTCAAGGACCACTCCTTCAAAATTATTTACCTGAAGTTCAACCTGTCCTTGCCAATCAGGTGTTATGATCGTAATATCTTGTTGCGCCCTTACAGGGTTTGGCATCAACACTACATCTGTAACTTTTGCTTCTTCAATAGCAGGTGTTACATACTCAGGCCTTGCATTCGTAGTAGTTGATGTTGTTGCATTTAAAGTTAGTGTTCCAAATGCTGAAGTATTTTGGTAGTCATTGATAGTCCCGTTCCATACAGATTGATTAGCCCTTCCCGATCCGTTATCATCATCATCGTTACCCAGGTCAAAACCAATACTTGTACCAGGGGCAGGAGCATTAATACCTAACTGCGACCATGGGATAGCTATTTCAACTGTATAGCCTCCATTAACAGCAGCCCATGCATGTTGTAAGCTACTTATACCAAGCTTGGTAAATACCCCGCCCTGGTTGTATGCTTCAATGATCTGGTTATCTACACCATCGTAAGTAGTTAATTTATTATTATTGGCATCAATAAATATCTCAACGGCATCATCGTTCCAAAAATTTGCTACGGCTGAATTCGCACTAAATAGATTTGCGTCAATTACTTTAGCGCCGATATATAAATTGGTGTTATCCCATAACACGCCAAATGTTGTGGTGTTATTTGGTGATCCGATCGTTGTTTTAGTAACTGATTTATTAAGATTCCAACCTGTTTCAGATAATACACCATCTACAGTTATTGTACCGGGTGCTTTAAAACAAGTAACAACACCTGCAGGATCTGCACCTTGAGCGACAGTGATCAGTACAACTTCATTTCCTGTTCCGCCACTATTAAGTGCACTCATAGTTGTAGTGTAAGTACCTGCTGTTGTTGGTGTGCCACTTATTATACCTGTCGAAGTATTTACAGACAAGCCTGACGGCAATCCTATTGCAGCATAACTTGTTGGTGTGTTGGATGCTGTTATTGCATAGTTGAACGCTGTACCCGTTGTTCCGCTCGCTGCTGAAGCACTTGATACTACAGGCGCTGATACCGGTACATTCAATGCAAAAGCTATATAATTAATATTAAATCCACCTGTCTCTTCATAAATACGAACAACATGCTGGCCACTTGTAATACTCGGTGTTATAACACTGATTGTTTGGTAGACCTGCCAGTTACCTGTATTGGGAACAACGATACTTCCGGAAATATTGGTACCATCTATCTCAACGTGTAAACTATTTCCTGTACCAGGTGATGCTACTCTTGCTTGCAATGTATACACTCCTGTTGTGGTAACATTTACTGTATATTTCATCCACTCGCCTGCGTTGGTAAAGCCCACATCGTAGCCTCCACCAGTATCGCCTGTTGTTTCAACGTCCACGCCTTCTGTAGTTCTGTATTGTCCACCGCTGTTTACGGCATCATTATCATTATAGGCTACGCCTTGTCCGCCAAGGTCATAGTTTTCTGCCTGTATCGTTCCAGGTATCGTTGCCGCTGCTCCTCCATAAGGAGATTCCGGTAGTGAAGTAGAACTAACGGTGATGTTTATAACTTTTGTTCCTGTTCCACCCGCATTGGTTGCTTTAAGCGTATCCACAAATATTCCCATTGCTATCGGCGTTCCACTGATAATACCAGTTGATGCATTAACAGTTAACCCTCCTGGCAATCCTGTTGCTGCGTAGCTTGTTGGTGTATTGGAGGCCGTAATGGTATAACTGAATACAGCACCAACCGTACCTGCCGCCATTGCTGCACTTGATATTACCGGAGCAATAACTGCCTGACTAACGGTAACGGTTATATTTTCGTTTCCTGTTCCACCTGCATTTGTAGCATTAATGTTAACTATATATGTACCAGCTGTTGTTGGCGTACCGCTAATAACTCCTGTTGTTGCATTTACAGTTACCCCTGCAGGCAACCCTGTTGCACCAAAACTTGTTGGTGTATTGGATGCTGTGATCGCATAACTAAATGCAGTGCCTGTTACTCCAGTTGCAGTCGCAGCACTTGATACAACTGGTGCTGCCGGTAATGCAACAAAAGCTATATAGTTAATATTAAAGCCGCCCGTCTCTTCATAAATACGAACAACATGCTGACCACTTGTAATATTCGGTGTTGTAACGCTAACTGTTTGATACACCTGCCAGTTACCTGTGTTTGGAACTGCCATACTTCCGGAAATATTTACACCATCTAATTCAACATGTAAAGTATTGCCTGTTGTGATCGATGCCACTCTTGCTTGTAATGTATATATGCCGGCAGCTGTAACATTTACGGTGTATTTCATCCACTCGCCTGTTGCAGTATAGCCTACATCATAACCGCCGCCGGTATCGCCTGTTGTTTCAACATCTACACCATCAGTTGTTCTGTATTGCCCGCCATTGTTGGCGGGATCTGTATCGTTGTAAGCAACCCCTTGTCCGCCAAGGTCATAGTTTTCTGCTTGTATAATTCCTGGTATCGTTGCTGCTGTTCCTCCAAAAGGAGCTTCTGTTACAGTTGCCGCACTAACGGTAATGGCTACTGTTTTAGTTCCGGTACCACCAGCATTAGTGGCACTTATTGTTGCAGTATATGTTCCTGCTGTAGTGGGTGTACCACTAATAACACCTGTTGTTGTATTAACACTTACACCTGCCGGTAAGCTTGTGGCCGCATAACTGGTTGGTGTGTTAGATGCCGTGATCACATAACTAAACGCAGTACCGACTGTACCCGTAGCCGTTGCAGCACTTGATATAGAAGGCGCTACTACAGCAGAGCTAACGGTAACGGTTACTGTTTTATTTCCTGTACCTGCTGCATTGGTTGCAGTAACAGCTACCGGGTATGTACCTGCAGTTGTTGGTGTGCCGCTAATAACGCCTGTTGCGGTATTGATAGATAATCCTGCAGGTAATCCTGTTGCACCAAAACTTGTTGGTGTATTGGATGCGGTTATTGTATAACTAAATCCTGTACCTGCCGTAGCCGCAGCAGTTGCTGCACTAGATATAACAGGTGCAGAAGCTATTGCGACAAAAGTGAAGTAATTAATATTGTATCCTCCTGTTTCTTCATAAAAACGAATTACATGCTGGCCACTTGTAATGGTTGGCGTGGTAAAACTAACGGTCTCCCATGTTTGCCAGCCGCCGCTGTTAGGTACTGTAATACTTCCCGAAATATTTTGGCCATCTACTTCTACATGAAAAGTATTGCCTGTGCCTTCTGTCGCTAATCTTGCCTGGAAAGTATATGTTCCGGTTGATGCAACATTGACTGTATATTTTAACCATTCGCCTGCGCTTGTAAATCCAATATCATAGCCACCGCCTGCATCAGATGTTCCTTCGATATCTACGCCGTCTGATGTTCTGTATTGTCCGCCTGTATTAGCAGCATCCGCATCGTTGTATGCAACTCCTTGTCCGCCGATATCAAAATTTTCAGCCTGTATTATTCCCGGAACCGGCCATGGTGTACCACCATAAGCAGATTCAGGAGCTGGTGTAGCAACGATAAATTTTATTGGTAATGAACCCGTGCCCGTTGCATTCGTTGCACTTACTGTAACAGTATAAGTGCCGGCTGTTGTTGGTATACCGCTAATAATACCTGTTGCTGTATTTACAGATAACCCTGCCGGCAATCCTGTTGCACCAAAACTTGTTGGCGCGCCGGAAGCTGCAATATTATAAGTTAAATAGGTGCCTGCTGTTGCAGTATCTGTTGCTAGATTGGTAATGCCAGGAGCTACTGTTACAAAATATGGAGTTGGTCTTGTTGCTGTTAAAGGAGTTTGGCCTTTAAACATTTTTCCGCCATCATTTGTTAAACGTAAATAATAATCAGATGATACTGCCGTTCCGTCCTCATCTAAACCAAGGTATCCGGAACCAACCGGGATCTGTGTTTGGTTCTCTGCTGTTTTTGCGATTTCGTTTCCTTCATTGAACTCATCATACATAGAAATATAAATTCCTTGTGCGCCTAGTTTTTTCATATTGTAAAACTGCTCCCACATAAAATTTCCATGCACTCGTTGGTGAACTGACACATCACCCGGTAAAACGCATGGCTGATAATCGATACCGTGTGCGGTACAATATGCCTGATCAGGTATATTCACATTGTTGTAATAATTATCTTCATCTGCAATGGACCCGATCTTACCTATCTCCCATGGAGATATCATGTTGAATGCATTGTAAGTATCGGTAAAGCCATCGGTAGTTGTGCGCCATTCTCCACGAACACCACCGATCACATAACAACCCTGACTTTTAAACCAGTTGATCACTGCAACACATTGCGCATTGGTAAAAGGGTGATTGGCATCATCTAAACCAAGTCCCCAAATACAAACAACAGGCTTGCCGTTTTGTTTGGCAT
>DATHHR010000041.1:0-8577 GCA_035317105.1 Ferruginibacter sp.
AATCCCATCTAGTGATTCTTTCAGATTAATGCATAAGGTTTTGCCGAACGTATTTGTTGATACATTAGAGAGTTATGGAGATGATTACAGGGTAATCCATTATCATATAGTTTCAAGTATGGTCGAAAATAAAATGATATCAGATACTCTAGAGGAAATATTTAATGATAGTTTGAATCAATATTCCAGGTTAATTTTTGAAGAACATAATAAGTATAAATTTAATGTCCCGACTATTCCACTTACAAATATTGTTTATTTAAAGAAACCTGGATTAATTATTGGGTTGTCTAAAATAGTCGCTAGTCCATATCATATTGTTATATATTCAACCGATGGAAAGCTATTGTGCAAGCGTACTTTGCAAAATTTAGAGTTGAAGTTAGATAAAAAAGGTTTAGATAGTTTAATTAGAGGTAACCCGAAACTGATAGATTGTCTCTCGCAGAATATTGTCGTTAAAGAAAATGACAATTATTACATCGAAACATCAAGATGCTTAATACATACGTTGGGAAGAGAATGGTTTTTGAAACCTTTTAGATTAGTGAGCAGCCATTATTTCCCATCCATGAGTGTACCTTATGACAGTGGATTGTATTCCAAATATCAATTTTCTTTTTCCGATTCGGATCCAGTACATGATTTGATCATGATTGGATCTGTCCCATATTTGTTAATATTAAATTCAGAAGACGGTAAAAAAATAAATATACCACTAGTTTCCTTCCCGGTAACATCTCTTGAATAAGGACGTTGCTTTCTTTCACTGGCGCAAGCCTTCCTAAGGATGACTTGTATTGTAATTATACATACCTGTTGTCACCAGTAACAAATAATTGATATATCATTAAATGTAATCCCTACTCAACTATATCATTAGAAGGCAAAGTATTTTTAAAATCCAACTCGCTAACAAGCCCCTCCATTCTAAACACTTCCTTATCAACAACACGTTGTAAGACAATATCGATCATTGTTGTGCTATTTGGGTTTAGTATTTGATCGAATAATGTTTTAGAAGCTGTAAACTGGCAGTCAACATATCTAACAAAAAAACCACTGCCTGGCCTTGGTTTTAATTGCAATCCCAACATATCTGTTCCCGGAATTTGCTCACGGATAACTTTGCCTGCATTCATTACTTCAGCATCTCCGTTTAGGATATCGTAATTTAAAAAGTAGGTAATAGTATTATTGTTATTATTATTTTGCTGGCGGTCAACAAAAAATCCCTGAGGCAAATGGTTGAAATCATTTGCAGCCCCTGCAGTTAGTAACAGGTCATAATCATTAACCGGAAAACCTTCTGAATCAGTTACCCTGAAGATCACCATTGAATATCGATCGTGTATAAATGTTCTTTCAGATGGGAATAATGTTTTTTCTACTTCTACTTTTTCTTGTTGCTGAACGGCAATTGTTTCGGTTTCAAATTTTGTTATGAGTTGCGTGTAATCTGCGATCGTGTTTACTTTAATGCAATCAAAAATTGCATTGACGGTTTCCATACTTGGTGCATCACCTGTTTGTACACTCGCCATGATACCCATGGTGGTACCGGAATGTGATCTTCTGGAAATGATCCTTAACGGCGTGTTCGGTGCAAGGGCAGATTTTGTCAATTGTAATTCAGCTGAAATTAGAATGCCGTTTTTGTTTTTTGTCGGAACCGGCTGCTCTAATTTTATGTACGTTGCCTGTAAATTAGCAGCAGCAACTCTTACCACACCATCAGAACCCGTTTCACCGGTATAAGAATTTAGAGAATCATAAAATGCTCTGTCAATTGATTGTCCTGTTAACACAAACGGGAAAAATTTTGTAGGGCCAATTTGATCGCCACCATTTAATATCCAGTCTGCATT
Source organism: Ferruginibacter sp. (assembly GCA_035317105.1). GTDB lineage: Bacteria > Bacteroidota > Bacteroidia > Chitinophagales > Chitinophagaceae > Ferruginibacter. Next base: position 1,869 of record DATHHR010000041.1, read on the forward strand.
TAAATTCCATGCTTCTGCACTTCCTAATGCTAACCAATCTAAAACACCTTGTCCTGGTTCAATTCCATCGACCCATGATTTCAGGTGACCAATAGTTTCTTTCCCAAGTTTAGCCAAAGCCGAACCATAATTAGCAGGCGCTAACATGATCAGGTGGCTCATTGTAAATTTCGATGCTGCTGATCTGCAATACGTGTTCCACCAGTTACGAATGACAGGCCCTCCGGTAGAATGCGTGATGCATATAAAATTTGTAGCACCACCCAACTGATCTGCCAAAGCAGTATCAAACGCCCTGGATATATCAGGCAATCTTACTTCATCATGAAAGCTAATATACCTTCCAAGAAATATTTCCTCTATGTTTATGTTGATCCCGTTTTTTGCTCCTTCATCTCGCAGGCGGGCAGGGAGGTTTCCATAAGTATTCAGGTTAGTTACGCTCCAACCGTGAACGAAAACAAGGGTAATTGCTGGCATAAGTTTAAGTTTAGGATCATTGTTTTAAAAGGTTATCGGTTATTCTAAAGTAACATATTATGTGCAACGTTTAATGTATATAAATAAAACCTATAATATTTCTATATTAAACTATCGTTAATATTCCCTTTTGCATCCCTAATATCCTGTTATATGTAATTTTTTTTATAACAGTTAGGCCTTCGGCTAAGTTTGAATGATAAATAAGGGAATTTCATGTGCAGAGCTGTTATCGGTTGCTTTTTTGTATTGATCGTATTTGGAGAAAACGCCAAAGCACAGATAGCTGCGATTATTATTGATAGGTCAACCCATAACCCGCTTGCCATAGCCAATATCAGTTTGCAAAACATAACAGATAGTATACTGCATAAAACCGTTACAACAGATAGTGGTTTTTGTAGCTTTAAAAATATCGCCAGCGGTAAATATATTTTATCGGTTAGCTATGTTGGGTATGATAGTTTTAGTACGGTAATAAATATAACGGCGGGTACAACTTTGGTAGATACCATACAATTAAACCCATCAGCTAAAAACCTTAACCAGGTGGTTATTACAAGCGAAAAAAACTTTTTGCAATTCAAGCCAAACCTGATCACGCTCAACGTGGCGCAGAGCCCTGTTGCTACAAACGGTAGCGCTTACGATGTTGTTAAGTTGGCACCGGGCGTTGTAGAAACAATTGACGGACTTAGTTTCAGGGGTAAAAAAACTTTGATCATGATCAATGGCCGCCCAACTTATTTAAATCAAAGCGAGCTGAAACAAATGCTTGTTACAATGCCAGCCACAGATATAGATAAAGTACAGATCATTCCTAACCCTTCTGCAAAATATGATGCCGACGCGCTCAGTGTGATCGATATCAGATTAGCAAAGAATAATAGTTATGGTATCAATGGCACAATTACCGGTGGCATTGGAACGGGTGCGCAGCTGAGGTATAATGGCGGACTTAGCCTCAATTACAGGAACAATAAAATAAATATTTACGGCAGCTATAATTACGAGCATAACCAACAATATTTTATTACCAATTCTAACCTTACGGTAACGCCTACCAGCCATATCCTGGAAAGCATTAATGAGCAGCGGGTACGCTATAACAACAATTATAAAGCAGGTGCCGATTATGAGATCAGCAAAAATAGTACTGCAGGCGTTTTGTTTACAGGCTATACTAATTTCAGGGACCGCTCTTCAACCGATAATATAACATTGCAGCATCAGGCTCCTGTACCGGATAGTTTTTCTATGGTAACGATGACGGGCCGTGCACGTTTTTTTAATCCCACTGTAAACGCTTATTATAAAACAACATTCGACAGCTCGGGCAAAACCCTTACTATTAACGCGGATTATTTTAATTATAATAAACACTGGAGCGATAATTTTATTACCAACTATTATGCGGCAGGCAAAGTTCCTTATCGGCCCGCTTATTTGCTTAGGGATTCTTCGCCGGTTAATAATAATGTGTATTCTTTAACGGCAGATTATAGTAACCCCATTAAAAATGGCAGGATAGAAGCGGGGATAAAAACAACCTCTACAGCAACAGACAATAACGTATTATGGCAATATCAAAATGGGGCAAACTGGTTAGTTGATAGTACCTTAACCAATCATTTTGTTTATACTGAAAGGATAAATGCAGGGTATATTTCTTACGACAAAAATTTTGGTAAATACGAGGTCATAGTTGGACTAAGGGCAGAACAAACGACAACACGCAGTAATTTATTAACAAAGGAAGCGGTGCATGATTCAAATTATTGGGGGTTGTTTCCTAATGTGTCTTTACAATATTCAAAAGACGACAACAATATTTTCAGCATAGGCTATCGTAAAAGTATCCAACGGCCGGATTTTGATGTGATAAATCCTTTCATCGTATATGTAAGTGAATATAGTTTTTTTGTGGGCAACCCTTATCTTAAGCCTCAGATAGATAATAGTTTTAGCCTTTCTTATACATACAAACAATCGTTGAACCTGGCAGTTAATTATACATATTCTACCGATGCGATCGCAGATATCATGATCACCGGTAATAATAATTCAGTAGGGATCACCACCGGTAATATCAATAAAGAAGATGCCTTCAGTTTTTCCGCCAATTGGGGAGGTAAAATAAATAAGTACTGGAACATCAGTGTAACGGGTGAAGCAGACTACGCAGCATTCAATGAAAATTATTCCAAAAGCTATATGCTAGATAATAACGGATGGTATTACCAGGGACTGTTGCAGAACATATTTAAATTTAACAAGGGATGGTCTGCCGAATTGGGCGCGAATTATCATTCTGCTATCCCTTATGGCGTGTACATGGTGAGCCCTTCTTTTAAAAGCGATGTGGGTATTCAGAAAATGATCATGCACCAAAAAGGCAAGCTGGCACTATCAATCACGGATATTTTTAATACCGAAGTAATAAATTATAGCACTAATTTTATGGGGATCGATAAATCGGTAGATTATAAAGAAGAATCAAGGTTTATAAAATTACAATTCACCTACAAGTTCGGCAATAAGAATGTTAAAGAAGTAGCAACAAGGGAAAGTACAATTGCTGATATTGATAAACGAATGAAAAATTAATAATTAAAGAGCGACAACAATAATTAATGACCAATAAAACACCATATTCTTTTCATCCTGATCTCGTTTTACGAACGCCGCGTTTACCGCTGCCGGAAGAGCTGACTGCCCAAACATTACCCGTTTTATTAACCGACCCTTTATTTTTAGAATCACTTTATATAGCTTCTCCTGTTGTATATGATGAATGTATCAAATGGAAGCAGCACGATAGTAATGCAAAAAAGATAGAAAGGCTGACAGCAACCGTACTAAAATATTACCTGCGCAGCAGCAGCCGTAGTACGCCGTTTGGTTTATTCTCGGGCTGTAGTTGTGTAGAATGGCAAAATGAAGCAGCACCAATAGTGATCAATGATGGTGTTGTGGAAAGGCATATTCGTTTAGATATGCATTACCTGTGTTTGCTTGCGCAGAAAATAGCCACTGCTCCCGGCATTACAGAATTGCTTGTTTATTACGTTAACAACAGCGCCTATAAGATCGGAGATGAGTTACGATATGTTGAATATCTTTTTGTTGATGGAGAAAAGAAATACCAGATAACCGCAGTACAATGGAGTGAGTATTTAGCTAAAATTATCAATGCCGCAAAAGATGGCAAAAAAATAAGCGAGCTGATAGCGCTGATCGTTGCTGAAGATATTACTAAAGAAGAAGCCAAAACTTTTGTCTACGACCTGATCGATGCGCAAGTGATCACCAGCGAGTTAGATCCAAAATTAACGGGCAATGGCCTTTTGGATCAAATAATAACAACACTGGAAAGGATAGTAGCACAACAACGTAGTGTAAAACAAACAATACAAATACTACATACGGTAAAACAAAAATTAAAAAATATAGCGTCCTTACAGGCCGGTCATGTAGCTGCTTACAGGGAGATCATTGCATTGCTAAATGAAGTGGAACCCGTACTTGATGAAAGCAAGATCTTTCAGGTAGATAGTACCAGGAAGATCGAAACGGGAAACCTTGATATTGCTATCCAGGATGAATTGCAAAGCACGTTGGCTATTTTAAATAAGTTATCGATACCATATAGAAATAAAAACCTTGATTTTTTTATACAAAAATTTCAGGATAAATATGGAACTGAGGAAATGCCTTTACTACAAGTATTGGATACAGAAACAGGCATAGGTTATTTAAATACCGATGAAGGATATTTAACTCCTTTGATAGATGGCCTCATCATTCCGTCAAAGGAAATAACACACCAGTTAAGCTGGGGGAAAGTGGAGCAATTCTTACATAAAAAATTAGCAACAAAAACTGCCGATAATTGTATTGTTATAACTGACGAAGAAGTAAAAGAGTTTTCTGCTGAATGGAAAGACCTGCCTGCTTCTATTTCTATGGTATTTAAGATCATAGATAGCAATACAAATACCATACAGATAGATGCCATAGGAAATGCAACGGCAGCAAGCTTATTGGCAAGATTCGCACATACGGATCCGAAAATAAATAAGATCATATACGATATAGCAAAGAAGGAACAGGGAAACAGAACAGAAACTATATATGCAGAGATCATTCATTTACCCGAAAACAGAATGGGAAATGTATTATTGCGGCCGGCATTTAGAGAATATGAGATACCTTATCTGGCGCAATCAGCCGTAGCTCCTGAAAAACAGATCGATGTAAGCGACCTCTATATTTCAATAAAAAACAATGCTGTTTTTTTACGATCAAAAAGATTGGATAAACAGATCATACCGCGCCTAAGTACGGCTCATAATTTTTCTTTCAATTCTTTACCTGTTTATCAGCTCTTATGCGATCTTCAATCGCAGGGTATGCGTAACTATATTGGTTTTAATTGGGGAAGTAATGATCAGCTCTATACTGCATTACCGCGTGTGATGTATAAAAATGCAATACTTTCTTTAGCAAGGTGGATCTTCACTGCAGATGATATAAAGCAGTTTGCAAAAACTGACAATATAGTTATGGAAGAAGTGCTGCAGTTCAAACAAAAATATCAATTACCAAAACATGTCGTATTAACGGAGGGCGATAATGAATTGTTAGTTGACCTGGAAGATAAATTATCAGTTACGGTTTGGGTAAATAGTATTAGAAAGAAAAATAATTTCATGCTTAAGGAATATATATATCCTGCTAATGGAGTTACAGACAACCAACAACGGATATATTCGAATCAGTTTGTCGCTACGCTTTTTAAAGACGGCGATAATATACCTAGCAGGCGCTCATACAAAACGATCGATCATACGGTAAAACGGTCCTTTGCTTTAGGATCTGAATGGGCCTATTATAAATTGTATTGCGGATTAAAAACTGCAGACAAGATATTGTCAGAAGCTATTAAACCTCTTACGGATGAATTACTGCGATTGAAACTAATTGATCAGTATTTTTTTATACGTTATAATGATCCTGAATTTCATATCCGGCTAAGATTTCATTTAACAGATATCAATAAGATCGGAGAATTGATACAGCTTGTTAATAATTACCTCGAGCCTTTTATTGGCAACGGCTTTATCTGGAAAGAACAGGCTGATATATATACAAGAGAGCTGGAAAGATATGGCAGCAACACGATCGGTTTAGCCGAGAGCCTTTTTTATTATGATAGCCTGGCTACATTGGAAATGTTAGATATGACCGAGGGTGATGCAAGAGAAGTAATAAGATGGCTATGGGCAATAAGATCGATAGATGAGCTGTTGAATTCTTTTGGTTTTTCGATCAAACAAAAAAGCGAATTACTATTAGCGTTAAAAGATGCCTTTGCGGCAGAATTTAAAGTAGATAAGCCTTTAGGTCTTCAACTGAACGATAGGTACCGCGAACATAAACTGGCTATTGAACAAATGATGAATGAAGGGAACGAAACGAAAAGCGAAATGTTCCCGCTCATTGAAATATTACAAAGGAAAAAGCAACAAGTAGCTGAAGCAGCAGAAAATATACTGCAGCTAAATAAAAACAATGCATTGGAAATGCCGTTGAATGAATTGCTTAACAGCCTCATTCACATGATGGTCAACAGGATAATTAAGGCAGATTCAAGGATGCATGAAATGGTGATCTATAATTTTATAAGCAGGCATTATCAATCTGCCATAGCTAAAATGAATATTGACGAAAAAGTATAAACAATAAGCATGTCATTAAAAAGGTTTCCACATTACAGACAATACGACGAAATGGATTGCGGTCCAACTTGTCTTCGTATTATCTGTGCCTATTACGGAAAGAAATTTTCGTTGGAATACCTGCGCCAGTTATCCAATACGACAAGGCTCGGTAGTAGCCTATTGGGCATCAGCGAAGCTGCGGAGAAATTAGGATTAAGGACCATCGGTGCAAAATTATCTTTTGAGGACCTGTTAACTGATGTGCCGGTGCCCTGCATCGCTTATTGGAACCAGCGCCACTTTATCGTTATTTATAAGGTCACAAAAAACAAAGTATATGTATCCGATCCTGCACATGGATTGATAAAATATACAAAAGCCGAATTTCTAAAAGGATGGGCCACCGACAATAATGAAGGGGTGATCTTATCTATCGAAACAACACCCGATTTTTTTGAAATACCCAATGAAGAAAAAAAGACAGCAGGCGGCTTATCATTTATTTA
>DATHHR010000042.1:0-9302 GCA_035317105.1 Ferruginibacter sp.
ATATTAGTTTTGAGATATTATAGATCAGAATTATATAATCATCTCCATATAAAAGATGTATCTATGAAAGAAAAAAAGATAAAGCTGATGATCATTGCATTAACACTCTTTGTGGTGTTTGATCCAAGTGTGGAAAAATTGCGCGATTATAAAAGCTATTTTCATGATCTTTTTTATAGTACGTTTGAAGACAGAGATATTTCGACTGTAAATATTCAACGGGGAAATGCTGCTGATGATTCCGCTAGCAGGTCTATAAAAAAGGATTCATCTCAAAATATTTTGAGTTATCTAGATAAGTAAGGAATTGTCGTTACTACTATTAATAAAAAAGGTCCTGATAATTATCAGGACCTTTTTAGTGGGAGTTGACGGGGTCGAACCGCCGACCCTCTGCTTGTAAGGCAGATGCTCTAAACCAACTGAGCTAAACTCCCTTTTTTTGGACTGCAAAGATAAGGGTTAAATAATCCCTGCAAAATTTTTAAAGAATTATTTTAAAATTGGAATCCACTATGATTTTCAATCCGTAAATAATAACGCAGCCTCATTAATACTTAGTATACCTTTGTGTTGCAATCTCTAACTTTAATAATATACTCATGCAATCCAGATTTAAGATAATTCTTGGGATTTTTTTTAAGATAGTATTGATAGCACTGCTATTAAGTAAAATGCTTTTTTTACCGCATTCACACAGCTATCACAGATACATTAATGGTATTTTTTTCGGAGTGTGTTTAGTTGAAGTCTATTTGTCTTATGTATCTATCAACTATATTGGGGCTGCCATTGCTTTTGTTGGCGCATTGATATTTAACCCGTTTTTTAAATGGGGTTTTGGAAGAGCAGGCTGGCATTTGATCAATTATAGCTTTACCAGCTTTTTACTTATTTGGATAGTTTTCGATATTATTTTTTATATAGGAGACATAAAGTTCAGACATAAATTTAAACAGCATATAGGCTTGTTCGACAGAATTTAAGCTGATACACTTCTACCTAAAAAAGCATCCTGATCACAATGATCAGGATGCTTTTTTATTTTCAATATCACTATACTAATTTATCAATTATCTTCTTCCACCGCCGCCGCCTCTAGCGCCACCACCGCCACCACTTGGTGCTCCGCCTCCGCCACCTCTGGAACCACCACCACCGCTTGGTGCTGCGCCACCGCCTCTGGATCCTCCACCGAAGCCTCCACCCGATGGTGATGGTGCTGCAGGAGCAAAGCTTCTGGTAGATTGGAAATTTTGGGTACGTGTTTCTCCTCTATCACGCATTTGTTGCTGTTGATTAAGATTTTGCGTTTGGGTAGTGTTCTGCACTGGTCTCCATTGTCCCTGTTGGCGTTGCTGCCATTGTGCGTTATTATTTGTATTATTTGTATTTGTTGCAGCAGCAGGTGTTCGCTGATAAACATTTCCACGGCTATCAGTAGTAATATTATTATTACTTGGGAACCCACCACGTTGTGATTGTTGTTGTGCAGGGCGAGCCGCTTGATTATTTGTGGTTCCTCCTCTTCTGTCTGCGAATGCCGCACCTCCTGCCGGTCTTGTACCAGGAATAGATGACCTGTTATTCGTTATAACATTCGGACGATTGTTATAAATATTGTTTGTTCTGTTATTGGCTGCAGCCCTATTTGCTGTAGGGCCTCCACGGCTTCCTCCACGAGCGGTATTATTACCTCCGTAAGCAGGACGGGCACCATAATAACCATGACTAGGATATGGGTTTCCACGGAAAGGAGGATGATATACTGAAGGCCCCCACCAGCCGCCTCTATAACCACCCCAGCCACCGCGGTAACCGCCACCATAATAACCACCGCCATTAAACCAGCAGTTGCCATAATTGAATCCCAGACTCCACCCAAACCAGGGATTATACTGAACACCAAATCCCCAGGTGCATGGACGTGGAAAATAATAATTGCCATACCATGGATTATAATAATATCCCGTACCATACACTACACAACCATCATAGATATAGGTATTCAAATAACCAGGCGTATAACCCATATAAACATAATCGGGTTGTACATCGTAGATATATACATATTTCACATTGTAAACAGGACAGCTCGGAGGGATAATATCAACTTCATCGGGCCTTTCTGTACATACGCTCCATGGGCCGCCTGCACTACCTGATTCAAACCATACACCATTATCTACACAATAATAAGTGCCTCTATACTCAATCACAGAGCTTTGTGTATTTACGGCATATTGCATATCAGTTCCCTGAATATCCTGAAACTGCGGAGCGCCATCATAAGAAACATCTGCTGTAGCATTTTGCCTGTCTACTTTTGCCGTTTGCGGGATCTGTGCATCCATTACTGCTTCTCTTGCTGCATCAGTACCGGCAACGCTTGCTAATACATTATCTTTTGGTGAACCTTCCGGTATGTTTGCAAAATCATCCGGTAAAGAAGTAGTTTCTATATATTGCCAGCCGCCTTCTAATTGAGGAGATTTGTACCATCTACCAGAGATTAAAACGTAGTATTGATTATCTCCTTTATTTAAGAAAAGATCATTTTGCGTATTTGATACGTAAGATAAATTAGTCCCGCTGATAGCAACAAAAGTAGGATCGCCATTTGTTTGAATAAGCTCTGCCGGAGCGGTTCTTACAATGATGGTAGAAGGACCTGTTGGCTGTGCTGCTACTGAATCTACAAAACCAGGATCGGCATTGTTTGCATTGTCAACATCTTGTTGAACCTTCACCAGGCTTTTTGGCGTTTTCCCAATATACTCAAACGGGCCGGTTGCTGAAGTACCCTTGTACCAATTTTTACCTCCGTATAAAAAGAAATTCCCACTACTATTTTTAACAATAGTGAAAGGTGTATTTACTACGGCATCAAGTCCCCAGGCATCATTTTTTTGGAGTTTAGGTGTGCCATCTATTAATACTAAAATAGCCGGTTGTGTGCTATATATTATTTCCGGCGCGGTATTATTCAATCCTTTCGATAATTTTTTTTCTTCCACATTCGTGTTTAAAGTGGATTCAATTACATCTAACGGAAGTGAAATATTAAGCTGCGGTATGTCTGTTTCTAAAGTTGTTTTTAGGTAATTGGTAGTATTAGCATCTTGTGCCGTTGCGAATTTTATATTCGGAACCTTTGCTGATATTACATTTAACATGCGGGCATCCCTGTCTGTTTCAACCGTTTCAACAGTCCATACGGTACCAAAGATCGGATCTGCATCTCCTTGTTGTAAAGACACTGCTGATCTGGCTTTTAATATGTTCCCCGAATAAGATTCAGGTGTTGGTTCGTACAATTTAATTACCGATCCATCCTGTGCTGTGATCGTTTTAGGCCAGGGGTCGTCTCCCTGTGCAGTCTGTGCATTGGCGTTAAGAGAAAATAAAAATAAACTGCCCGCAACAATAAAAAAGTTAAGTAAATGTTTCATGGTGAATTTAATTATGGTAAATAGTTTTGATCATAGCTTTAATAATAGAAAAGAGTATACCAATCGTTTACGCAAAGTTATCTTCTAAACTATTAATAAGCTATATAATAGACTAAATGATTTAAGAAATGTTTGCTATCAAACTGTTAAAGAATCGCAAAGCTTAGGTGGGAGCCAAGCGTTAGTTTTTTTAGTAATAAGACAAAATATAGGGTAGAAGGCATAAAAAAAGTCTCAAATGTGAGTTTGAGACTTTTTTTATAGGATAGTGTGCGGATTGTCTTTGATGACATAAATCTCGCACGCAATTTTTGATAAAACACAGGGAAAACCACTCGTTTTAACGTGTTTTTCTTCTTACAGCTTATTTAAACGTGCATTATAAGTATTCATCATCAATGCCCCGATCGTCATTAAACCAACACCGCCCGGCACTGGCGTTATATAGCTGCACTTTGGCGCAACATTGGCAAAATCAACATCGCCTTTAATGGCAAAGCCCGATTTTTTGGTAGCATCGGCTACACGTGTAATGCCTACGTCAACTACCACGGCATTTTCTTTTACCATATCAGCCTTTAAAAATTCGGGCTTACCTAAAGCTGCTACAATGATATCAGCTTGCAAACAAATTTCTTTCAAATTAGGCGTATGGCTATGGCAAAGCGTTACAGTGCAATTACCGGGATCGGTATTTCTACTCAACAAAATACTGATCGGCCTTCCTACAATATTGCTTCTGCCAATCACTACGGCATGTTTGCCTTTTGTATCAATTTTATAATGTTCCAACATCAACATGATCCCGTAAGGTGTAGCAGGGATGAATGTAGGTAAACCCTGCACCATTTTTCCAACGCTCATCGGGTGAAAACCATCAACGTCTTTATCGGGGTTGATAAGGTTAATAATTTTGTCTTCACTTATTTGTTTAGGTAGCGGTAACTGTACTAAGATACCATCCACATCATCATCAGCATTTAATTTTTCAATGGCTTCAATTAATACCGCTTCGCTGATATTTTCATCAAAGCGTATCAACGAACTTTTAAATCCTATTTCTTCGCAATTCTTCACTTTGCTGGCCACATACGTTTCACTGGCACCGTTAGTGCCCACTAAAACAGCTGCCAGGTGTGGCGCTTTCGACCCTTTTTTTATTAGTTCGAGTGTTTTTTCTTTAAGGCTGTCTTTTACAACCTGCGATACTATTTTACCATCTAAAATTTGCATGTCGCGAAATTAATAATATTTTCCCTTAAATTAGAGTCCAATCCAAATCCTATCCTATTGAAAAAGTCACTTTTAACCCTAAGTGTGTCCCTATGTTATATGGCACACCCTGTATTTTCTCAATCTTTAAGAGAGCACGTTTCCGCTGTATACCTTGGCTTGGCAAGCTATAGTAACATCCATACTGATGTATTTTCTTTCACCAATAACCAGGCATCGCTAGTAAAAGCAAAGGTTGCCGAAGCAGGTGTTTATACCGAAAGAAGGTTTTTATTAAAAGAACTAAGTGTATATGATGCAGCCATAGTACTTCCTTCAAAGAATGGCAACTTTGGCATTAACCTCATTTATGCGGGATTTGACAATTTTAATGAAACTCAATTCGGGCTTGCTTATGCGCGAAGTCTTGGATCAAAAATAGATGTAGGCGCTCAAATAAATTATTATGGCTATAGAATTCCATTTTATGCAAATGCCAATACAATAGATTTTGAGGTCGGTGCCATTGCCCACCTTACGCCTAAATTAAATGCAGGCTTTCATGTTTATAATCCTGTAGGAGGCAAGTTCTTTAAATCAAATGAGAAATTAACAGCTATCTACAAATTTGGTTTTGGATATGATGTATCGGATGCTTTTTTTGCAAGCGCTGAAATAGTAAAAGAAGAAAATTTCCCTGCCAGCGTCAACGCAGGTTTACAATACAGATTTGATAAAATACTTTTTGCAAGAGTAGGTATTGTGTCATCAACATCAACACCCTATGCAGGCGTAGGCGTTGCATGGGATACTTTTCGGGTAGATATTAGCTGCAGCTTTCATCCGCAATTAGGTATTTCGCCGGGCTTTTTATTCATCGCAAATTTTGGTAATGATAAGAAGGATGAATAAATATTGCATCATATTTTTATTCATTTTGTGCCAGGTAAAAGTGCTGGCGCAAATGCCAGAGTTGCCTTCTACCACACAACAGGAATTAGAAGCTCTAACAGAAAACAATGATGACAACTCTCCTCAGAACGATTATTTTTTACAGCAATGGCATTCTTTTTTAAAAGACCCTGTAAACCTTAATACGGCAGATGAATCAACCTTACAGGAGCTGCGATTGCTGACGCCCTTACAAATTCAGAACCTTATTATGTATAGAAAAGAGTTTGGCAATTTTATAAATATATACGAGCTCCAGGCAATTCCAACATGGAACGTACATACGATACAAAAAATACTCCCGTATGTTACTATTGATATTCCTGCTAATTATTTTCATTCGATACGACAGCGTTTTAATGGAGGGGTTAATACAATATTGGTAAGAGGTGAACAGGTTCTTGAAAGATCAAAGGGGTATCTTTTGACTGATACTACTACACACCAGAAAGATTATCCCGGTTCGCCACAACAATTATTCGTCCGATATAAATATCAATACAAGAACTTATTGCAATTTGGTGTTGATGGAAAGAAAGATGCAGGAGAAGAGTTTTTCAAAGGCAGCCAAAAACAAGGGTTTGATTTTTATTCTGCACATTTCTTTGTAAGAAATATAGGTATAATTAAATCATTAGCGATAGGAGATTTCGTCGTCAACTTAGGACAAGGCCTAACACAATGGCAAGGATTGGCTTTTACAAAAAGCGCAGACGTATTGAATATCAAAAGGCAAGCAGCCGTTTTAGAGCCATATAATTCAAGTGGACCATTTTATTTTAACAGGGGCGCAGGGATAACATTTGCTAAAGGAAATGTTGAAGCAACTATATTCGGATCTTACAGAAAATTGGATGCAAGTGTTTATGGAGCAGCTGATAGCTCGAGCTATTATGATTATATCGCTTCCTTAGAAACATCAGGCTACCATCGCACAGCAACAGAATTGGCAAATAAAAATACGGAGCAACAGATCACTTACGGAGGCAATCTCACATTCAATAAAGATTGTTTCCATGTTGGTTTAAATGCAGTGCAATACCACTTTAATATACCCCTCGATAAAAATATTGACGCTAAAGAACCATACAATCTTTATAAGAAATTCGGAAATGATTTTGGCAATTACAGTGTAGATTATAGTTATACGTTTAAAAACCTTCATTATTTCGGAGAAGCTGCTATAACCAATGATTTCAATACAGCCTTTATAAATGGCGCACTGATCAGCGTTAGTAATAACGTTGATGTGAGTTTATTGTATCGGAATATCTCAGAGAAATACCAGTCATTATACGGTAATGCGTTTACAGAAAATACATCACCAACAAACGAAAAAGGTCTATACACAGGAATTAGTATCCGTCCCAATAATTATTGGCAGATAAGCGCGTATGCAGACGTATATAAATTCCCCTGGTTAAAATATTTAGTGAACGCACCTTCGTATGGCGCTGATTATTTTGTTGGAATAACTTACACACCAAGCAAACAAGTAGAATGGTATTTGAATTATAGAAATGGCGCGAAAGGCAAAAATTATAATGCAGATTCAGCTATGTTAACACCTGTTACATTAAGGCCCATTGATGATATTCGTGAAGAAGTAATTTATAAGCTTAGCCCTGCTTTTACTTTACGTAATAGGGTAGAGTTGTTATGGTTCGATAAAAAAGCACCTGATGCAGAAAATGGATTTTTAGCTTTTATAGATGTATTGTACAAGCCGCCCATGAAGAATTTTTCCGGCAATGTGCGGTTGCAATATTTTGAAACGGATAGTTACAACAGTCGTTTATACGCTTACGAAGATGATGTGTTATACAGTTTTTCTATTCCTGTATTTTATGGGAAGGGCATTCGTTATTATATAAATGCACATTATGAATTTTCTAAAAAGTTAGGATTGTGGTGCAGGTTTGCGCAAACAGTTTATAAAGATCAAAATGTTATTGGCACAGGATTAGATGAAATAAATGGTAACACAAGAACAGAAGTAAAACTGCAAGCGATCTATCAATTCAAATGAACAAAATGGTTTTTTGTATCTTTGTGAGCTAATAATATATCATGAGCAATCAAATAGAACAACCCGGACAATTAAATATCGAGATCACTGAAGAAGTATCTGAAGGCCAGTATGCAAACCTCGCGATCATTACACATAGCCATGCAGAATTTGTAGTGGATTTTGTGAATGTAATGCCTGGTACACCAAAAAGTAAAGTAAAGAGCCGTATCATATTAACGCCATTTCACGCGAAGCGTTTTATGAAAGCGCTAGCAGATAATGTGAAAAAATTTGAAACAGCAAATGGAACGATCCAGGATATGGAATCAGTTGAAATCCCATTCACTTTTGGCGGGCCAACAGCGCAAGCATAAAAATATAAAATCCAAAAAACAATAAATCAAATACAAAAATAACCAGATTGGAATTTGATTTATTGTTTTTTGGATTTTGACTTAGATAAGTCCTTCATCCGCAAAACTAAAATATCCTTCTTCACTAACAATAATATGATCGAGTACTTTGATGTCGAAGTACTTGGCAGCTTCTTTTATATTCTTTGTTACTAATTCATCAGCCCTGCTGGGCTTTAAATTTCCGGAAGGATGATTGTGGCAAAGAATGATCGAGGTAGCATCTTCTTCCAAAGCTCGTTTTAAAATTATTCTTGGATCGGCCACTGTTCCGGTTATACCTCCTTTGCTGACTATTTCAAAATGGTTGATCTTATTGGCTTGGTTTAAAAAAAGCACTGCAAATACCTCATAGCTATAATCCTTTATAATAGCTTGTAAATAGGTGGCAATATCACTGCTTGACCTGATGGTAGGCTTTTCAAACGCAGTAGCAGCCTGCCTTCGGCGGCCTAATTCTAAGGCCGCTGCTATTGTTACGGCTTTGGCTTCGCCGATGCCTTTTATTTGTTGAAACTCTTTTAATGTGAGCTTGCCCAATTCATTCAGGTTATTATTGCCCAATTGCAATATCTCTTTGGCAAGATCAAGAGCAGATTTTTGTTTGCTGCCGTTATTGATCAAAATGGCTAGTAATTCGGAATTACTTAGGGTGGCGGCGCCTTTTGAGAATAATTTTTCTCTCGGGCGGTCGTCCAGCGCCCAATTTTTGATAGACGTGGATGACTTGTTGATAGTTTTCATAACATAAATTTAATCCTATCTTTTTAAATGATAATTTTGCAGCACAGAATTCTCGTCTTTTATCAACTAACTGGTCATAATAATGGAATCTAACGTAAAAATTTTCTCAGGAACCGGCTCAAGATACCTGGCCGAACAGATCGCCAAAAAATTTGGAGAGCCTATCGGTAGCGTAAATATTCAAAAATTCAGCGACGGCGAGATAGGCGTGGCTTTTGAAGAAAGTATCCGTGGAAAATTCGTTTTTCTAGTGCAAAGCACTTATGCCCCTACAGATAATATGATGGAGCTATTGCTGATGATCGATGCGGCTAAAAGAGCATCTGCCTATAAAGTGATCGCTGTTATTCCTTATTACGGTTATGCGCGCCAGGATAGAAAAGATAAGCCAAGGGTAGCTATCGGGTCAAAATTGGTGGCCAATATGCTTACTGCCGCCGGGGCAGACAGGGTAATTACCATGGATCTTCATGCGCCGCAGATACAAGGGTATTTTGATATTCCTGTAGATCACCTGGA
>DATHHR010000043.1:0-14427 GCA_035317105.1 Ferruginibacter sp.
ATGAAGTGATCGATGGCTGTGTAGCGTATATCGATAACCGTGATATCACTATTGATGAACTGATCACTTTTGTAAAAGGTCCTGATTTTCCTACAGGAGGCGTTATATATGGCTTTGAAGGCATTAAAGCCGGTTTCCATACAGGCCGTGGCCGCGTAGTATTGCGTGGTAAAGCAAATGTTGAAACAGACGCCAAAGGCAGAGAAAAGATCGTTATCACTGAAATTCCTTACCAGGTTAACCGTGATACGCTAACACAAAAGATCGGCGACCTCATCAATGATAAAGTAATTGAAGGCATCAGCGATGTCAATAATGAAAGCAATAATAAAGAAGGTACAAGAATAGTTGTTGAGCTGAAGAAAGATACGGTGGCACAAGTTATCATTAACCAGTTGTTTAAACATACTGAGTTGCAGACTTCTTATGGTATCAATAATGTGGCACTTGTTAAAGGCAGACCAAAGATCCTGAATTTAAAAGACCTTATCAGTGAGTTCGTCGAATTCAGGCACGAGGTTGTTGTGCGCAGAACACAATACGAATTACGCAAAGCACAGGAAAGAGCGCATATTTTAGAAGGATATATTATCGCCTTGGATAATTTAGATGCAGTGATCGCTTTGATCCGTAATTCATCTACGCCTAACCTGGCGCAGGATGGCTTGATGAGTAATTTCGGTATGTCTGAGATCCAGGCTAAAGCTGTTCTTGAAATGCGTTTACAACGTTTAACAGGAATGGAGATCGATAAGATCCGTGAAGAACATGCAGAGATCATGAAATTGATAGACCACTTAAAAGAAATATTAGCCAACGAACCTTTGCGCTACCAGATCATCAAAGATGAATTGGCTGAAGTAAAAGAAAAATTCGACGACGAACGTAAAACCGAGATCACGTACATGGATGATGAGATCAATATGCTTGATCTGATCGAAGAAGAAGATGTAGTGGTTACGATCTCTCATTTGGGTTATATCAAACGTACTTCTGCAGATGAATACCGTTCACAACGCAGGGGCGGACGCGGTGCAAAAGGCAGCAGCACCAGACAGGAAGATTATATCGAACATTTATTTGTAGCATCAACGCACCATACTTTATTGTTCTTTACAGAAAAGGGCAGGTGCTTCTGGCTAAAAGTATATACTATTCCTGAAGGCGATAAAACCAGCAAGGGGCGTGCATTACAAAATATGATACAAATACCGCCTGATGATAAAGTAAGGGCAATTATCGATATTAAGAACTTCGACGATGAAGTATATGTCAAGAACCATTACATTGTTCTATGTACCAAACAGGGTATTATCAAGAAAACGGACCTGGAAGATTTCAGCAGGCCAAGACAAAATGGTATCAACGCAATTAATATCCAGGATGGTGATCAGTTACTGGAAGCTAAATTAACGGATGGTAATTGTGAGATCATGCTGGCGGTGAAAAGCGGTAGGGCAATCCGTTTCCCTGAAGAAAAAGTACGTTCTACCGGCCGTGGTGGTATTGGGGTATATGGTATTGAAGTGGATGATGCCAACGACGAGGTAGTAGGAATGGTTTGTGTGAACAGGGAAGATAAAACACGTACCATATTAGTGGTGAGTGAAAAAGGATATGGCAAACGCACCTTCATGGATGATCCTGAAACAGGAGAAGCTAATTACCGTGTAACCAATCGTGGTGGTAAGGGTGTTAAAACGATCAATGTAACAGATAAGACCGGTTCATTGGTTGGCTTATTAGATGTAACGGAGAAAGAAGACCTGATGATCAGCTGTGTAAGCGGTGTTACTATCCGTATGAGTGTAGCAAGTGTGAGTGAACAGGGCAGGGCTACACAGGGCGTTAAATTGATAAAGGTTGATGATGGTGATGAAATTGCAGCAATTACTAAGCTCGATGAAAAAGAAGAAGAGATCGAAAGCGTAGTAGAAGCACACGCACATCCTACAGAACCAGCAGATTCAACTGATACAGCGGCTCCTGAAGCTGATGCAGAAGAAACTCCTACAGAAGAATAAAAAATTGATACTAACAAAAAAGGCTACCAATTGGTAGCCTTTTTTGTTACTGTACATCTCTAATTTATAAGGAAAGGGCTGTAAAAACAGCCCTCGTCTCTAACTTTATTTACCCGAACTAACAGAGTAATAATACCACAATATCGGGCTAAATAAAGTTTATATAAGAAGAAAACAAACTCATATTAAGGTGTTTTTCTTCTCATAAAAACTATTAACTGGGTTACTTTACAAATGATCCCTAACACTATGAATTAAACAAAACAGTATTGTAATAAAGGACCGTGGTGAAAACTATGGTCCTTTTTTTGCTATAGAACCCATATTGCATAATAAATGCAGGGCATTTTATATAAGTAGATAAAAAAACACCGCTATGTTTTACAATTATCCCGAAAACAATATTGTCGATACAGACATAAAAGATAGTCTGACGAGACAGGAAGAAGCTTATCTTAATTCTTATGAATACAAACGTATTTTCCGGCAAAAGAACTGGCTGGTAGTAGGATTGATCATGACCTGGCTGGCCCTTATACTGGTATGTGTTCTCACTTAGCAAGGTTTATTATTGCGCTTTTATTTAAAATAGCTACTTATTTTGCTTTCTAAAAAAAGAAAGTCACTATATATTAGGTTATTAACTATCTTTTTTTTATATTAGAGTAATAAATATCCTAAACACTATGAAAAGCCGCCAAAGAACAACATTTTTATAGAAGGGCCTTAGATAAAACTAAGGTCCTTTTGTATTTTTATTGTGGTCGGTTTATTTAATCCAAGATCGAGCTGTAATGAAAGCCACATTCATTCTACTATTCGTATTACCATTGCTGTCTGATGCCCAGGACTGCGAAACCCTATTAAAAAAATGCACTAACAATACCAAAGACACTATATTATGTTGGCCCGCCCCATTGTGGTACTGGCAAAAGACAGGTTGGCACTACCGAGGCCGAACAATTCAGGCTGTCTGCTAAATGCCTTTTTAATAAATAAATGGATATTGGAATTAACCGGGCAGCGCAATGATAACAAACAGGGTCTATATAAATGTTGACGTTTATAGATTTTTAAAAGTAACCGAGCTATAGTTTCTACTATGGCTCTTTTTTATTTTGTGTTGAAAATGAGTGGGAACGGCTGGTTACAGGTTTGTAGTAATTCAACTACATGATAAAAAAAAGGAGAATATTAATAATGTTTAAACACTAATATTTGGTAATATAAAATGTTTCCCTTATTTTAGTAAAACATTATTCCTAACACTACGAAACATTACCAAATAGAATTCATTATAAAAGGGGTTGTAGTTATGCTACGATCCCTTTTTATTTAGTTGATCTTCTTAAAAAAATTCAAAAAAATAAGTAGCTGGCATTGATCTATAAGCCGGGCAGTAGAAACTACAGCCCGGCTTAATATTGGGTAAATAATTTTATAGCAACGAATTAAAAACGGGCAGGGGTAATGCCATTATTTACATATACTTCAGAGAAATAAGAAAGGTTGGGTACACTGCAAAATATATGCGTAAAAGCATACACGTTGCACTAGTAGATATCGATCAATTTGCTTACAACTAAAATGGGTACTAAGCAATCATTGTAAACAATAATATTTATTTTTGTATAAGTTTTCATAGGGTACGGATTAAAAACGGGCAGGAGTTTCTACTTCAAGCCTTATTTTTTTTCTCTGCGATATTTTACAATGTTCACCCTAATTTGTTCCCACATTAAAATTGCCGTTTGTTACAACAAGTTTTGCTTGTGTCGAATCGCCATTCACATAAATATTTTCTGCAAATGTTCCTATTGCTAATTTGTTGATCAAGGTTATTGCATTGACCGGTAAGTAGGTTAAAGGAACAGTTGAATAACTCACAGCAGAATGAGCAGGCCTAAAATTAATTGAGCCGCTATGTAAGTCGCTCCCCGTCTCAAGTGTAAGTATAACGCGGCTTTGAATACTATCCGTAGTATCTGAACCAGCATAACCTATGACCGTAAAAGGGGTAGTAGCCGTGTACAACGAATCATAGAAAGGGAATGTGTAATTAACACCATTGATAGTGGCAGAAAATGTATTGATATGTGGCCCATCAATGGAAGATCGTTTAGCACAAGAAGATAAAAATACAAGGCATAGAAATACAAATACTAGTGTAGAAATTTTCATATATCGCAAGTTTTTAGTTAGGACTACTAAGTTAATTAATACTTATCAAAATATAAAAAAAAGGACTGTAGAAACAGCCCTCGTCCAAAACTTGCTTGCATACGATATACGTAGTAAGTACCGGCTTGCAATATCTGTATTAAGTTAATATTTTAAAGAAGAAAATCACCTGTATAATAAGAGGGTTTTCTTATAATTATAAACGCTATGGGAATTGTATCAGTCAGGTATCGGCAATAAAAAAGAACTGTAGAAACAGTTCTAGAGATTGCTATAAAGATTGTACTATATGAGCTACATAAACGCCCTTTTGAAGAAATTATTTCATGCCATAACATTTAGTTGTACCCATTCTCTATATTGCAAAGAATGACAGAAGAAGATAATATTATTGAACAGATCATCACCTTTCTTACGGAAGAAGCAGTAGGAGATATCCGCTATACTATAAAGGACAGACAAATGGCAGCATTCATTTTAGCTGCTTGTTTTATAGACCTTTTAGGCGCTTACCGGTATAATATTTCTAAGAACAGGAAAAGATGGGCCGCTATCATAGATAATTACATGTATCCTGGTAAAGGAAAAATACTGTTCACAACTTTAAGAAGCGATCTCGTCCACAATTATTCCCTGCAACAGTTTCAGGTTGTAAAAAATGAATTGCTTACAGATAAGCACCCCGAAAACGCCATCAGCCTGCTGACATTTTTTAATGACCTGGAAATTGCTTTTAATACGATCATTATTGAATTGAGAACACCGGGCTCTGATGCCAGGAAAAATGCCCTGGCATGGGATAAAAAATATCCTATCATCAAATAAAGCGAGAGCGAAAAAACAAGGTTTAATGACGACTTGCCTTCCTTTAAACAAAAAAGAACTGTAAAAACAGTTCAATTAGATAGATTGTTATAAAGATTAATACCGAGGATGTATAAACGCTTTTATTTGAAATTTATTGTATATGGACAAAAAATAGTGCTAAAGATCAGCGCCCGGGCTTTAAAAGACAATAAATATTAATCCTTATCCAGAAAATTTTTTGCGAAAATGTAACCAATTGCTACAGAGCTGGCCATTAGAGTTATCGTAATCATAGTAAAGAGTTTTATGATTAATAAATAAGATCCTACTTACATATACGATAATTAGTAAGAAAAGGTTGGGGTAAACAAAAGCCCAATAAAAATTATTGGGCTTTTGAGCGAATATGATTTCGCAAAATAAATAGCTTTTTTATTAAGGTTGAGGCAGGTTGCCAATAATGATCTGTATTCCAAATGGTCCGCCTTCTCTGTACACTGATACGCCATTAAAAGGATCTCCTAAAGATTGTCCATGACTACCTACACGAAATCCGTTAGCGTTCAAATAATTTTCTACCTGTATAGCTGCTGTACTTCCGTTGCTGCCCTGCATTAACATGATACCGACAACAGAGTCGGTAGCAGATACCTGCTTGCTGATAACCATTTGTAATAATCTTTTCAGATCCACATTTGATAATAAGACCTGCTTGCCATTACCATCTCCAATACCCAGGTTATTAGCATTCCCATCAATTATATGAATGCTTCCTGATGGTAAACTGTCAATCGATAGGGTAGGTAAATTCGTTGAAGCCGTTCTGCTAAAACAATTTTGTGCGGTAATAGTAAACATTGCAATCGATGCAATTAGTGCTAGTTTCTTCATATAGTTAGTTGTTTTTATACAGCTAAACTAAGGCCTTTATTTGATACGGGCAATATTATTTACTGCCAATTTATCATAAAATTATTTAAGATATTGTGTTTAAACAGGTAGACTGTAGGCGGGAACCCGTACCCCTTTCTCATTGTGTAGCTTAGATAATAATTATTTTATCTTTCAATATAAAATTCAGTAAATGTTTGCGATAATTTAGAGCCGTTAATAGTTTGAGAAAGGGCTATTGTATCGCCAACCGGGAGTAAAAGTTTATACTCAAACGTATCAGCAACCGAAGGCAATAATGGAATAAATAAACTGCCATTGTCATAAATAAAATTATAATGACCTCTCGTAACAGTAGCAGGTGTTATTGTATAATCTGTATAAACCAGGCTATCGAAAGCAGGAGTCGAATAACTATGCTGGGAATGGATAGAAAAGTTAGTGTCAAAAGTAGTGATAGTGTATGGGTCGGTAGATGAATCTGTAGTTACCTCATGAAGACCAGCGTAATCCCATGGGCTAGAGAATTGAGAAGGAAAGGGCACAAATAAACCTCCCTTTAAAGGCCCGCAGGAAGTAAATAGCATACTTAGTATAAAAAATATAATTAAACCATTTATTACTTCTCTCATAATTAAAGTTTTAGTAATTATATATACTACTAAAACATAGAAAAGGTTGGTTAAAAAGAGAGGGCTGTATAAGCAGCCCTCGTTATTGTTTAATTGTCTAATTCTGAAAGAATATAAACTAACTACTTATTCAATATCAAATAGGGTGCCCTATTTCCATTTAAAGGAAAACAGCAGATCAAATGGTGTTTTCCTTTAAATGGACAATATAACCAGTCTTATATTGTACAATACTGTTTACGATCGAAAAAGCATTTGAAGTAAAGGAACATTATACCTCCTTATTAAGAGGTTTACCTTTAGTTAAGAATCTAAAAGTTCCCATTTGCGCATTATTTATTGCCCGGAAAGAAAAGGCAGACGAGGTATCATTAAGGCTGGTAGAGCTCGGTTTTGATGAAACAAAATTGCTTACACTGAGCGATCAAGAAAGCAATTACGGAGTATACGTTTATAGTTATGATGGCATAAATGTTTTCTACTACGAATTAGATGCTTACCTGATTGCGAATGGAATTGCTCAATACTCAATATTATAGAGGACCTACAGATCCATTTTATTGAGTCAGGAGATTAATTGAAGTCGGGGAGAGCCGATTAGACGCCCCCCCATTAGCACTACTTACGCAAGCTCTTTGCAATTTTATATACGATCCAAAATAGCAATAGCCCACAAATGATATCAAAGGATTTGATAAAAACAGATTCGCCTGAACCTTCAGGTGATATTGATTGATAGATAAGATAACCAATCATATTAAATATACCTGGTCGCATTACAAGAAATAAAAAAATCAATGTCGCAATAGCAGCAATTATAAGAGAGATTGCTTTGGTTTTCATTTCGACAATAACAAAATTAAATAGGGTTAAGAATTGTATGTTAGTCGGGAGAGTGTACATTTCTGATCACTAAGATAATTAAATAAGGTAATTAAAAAAATATTGGGGGGAATAATTGAATAATACTGGAGAATTTTTTGTGAGTGACAGCTGATCCTTCTCCATAAAATAAAAGAAAGGGCTGTATATGCAGCCCTTTGATTATAATAATCTCTTGGAGAAGGTATGTAAAAACATCCCTCGTCTATAACTCTATTGACCTCCTATGGGAGTCAAGACAAATGTAAAACATATATAGCACGTTGTGCTACTAAACAACATTAACTGCCCTATGGAGCATTCAAACAGGTCTATTAGGCTAGAAGGTACCCAAACTAAGTTCGGATAGAGAAATAAAAAGGATAGCTAAAAAATAGGTGAGAGGCGAAGCTTACGCTATTATTTCCATCTTACTACTATCGCTAAGCTTTATTGGAGTAACCTTGGCATTAAAAAATATGTGTTACTTCCTTTGATCATAACGTCTTTAATTAATAGCAAAAAATTTAATAGGGTTAAGGAGTAAGATATGAGTGTTAGTCGGGATAAACTTATTTTCAGGAGTAAGATAATCTATAGTACAAAATTGTAGAGCAAATATGTGAATGATGTAACTATATTATAAAATTGTGTAAGAGAATTATAATTGATACGCCTACATTTGAATGTCGCTAAAGAAAGAAAAGGGTGTTGAAACACCACGTAATTATCCAGGTATGCTAAAAATTGAAACCAAATATTACATTTATAATCGCAAGCAATTGCTTAAAAAGTACAGCAATAAATTCATTGTAATAAAAGGTAAGAAAGTGATTGGTAGTTATGATTCTCACAAAGAAGCTGTTAGCAACACAATTAATATAGAGGAATTAGGCACATTTATTATTGAGCATTGTGAAGAATTAAATAAGATAGGATAGGAGAACTAATTATTCTTTATCGTCATTCTTAGCTTCTTCCCAACTTATAAATCCTTCTTTCCATGTATATTCATCAATAGTCCAATCTTCTAAATGGAAGCATTCAATAGGATGTTTATTATATCCCGGTAAGTCTTTTAGCTCTTCAATCACTTTCAAAGCTTTTTCCATAGAAGAAAATACACCAATAAATTTTACTTCTTCGATTTCATCTTGCTCGTATACATGGTTTAATAAGTAAACTTTTTCCATTTTATTTTTTTTATAGGATAACTGATCAGGGATTATCGTTATCCTGCCTGTATATACTGCTAAATACAGAAAAGGTTGGGTCCAAAGAAAGGGCTGTATATGCAGCCCTTTGATAAATAATCTCTAAAAAAAGAAGACTGTAGAAACAGTCCTCTGTAAAATCTAATTTATTAACCCTTAGATATGAGTTGCAAATGTCTTTAACTGATCTTTCTTTTACAAGAGATAGATCATGTCGTAATGTGATTCTCGTCAGTTTATTATACAAGAAAGTTCGATGTATGTTACTTTGGCCTGTGACAGTGGGAAATAAATCTATTTAATAAGAAGATGATCTTCGGCATTACTTTCTAAATAGTAGGAAAGCGGAGCCTAGCATAAAAACTACAAGAAATCCTTTCCATATGGATAATACTTTATTGCAGATAAAGCAATCATTCAATACCGGCATAGCTAATACACATGCAAAAAATAATAATATTACTAACAAACCTGCAACGCTTTTTTTCTGAAATTCTGTAAGAAATACTTCTCTAAAGGGTACTATATTAATTGCCCAAAATAAAAGAGGGTTAAAGTTTTCACCTTAACCCAACTCTTAACCGCCTATATTTAAAAGCAGGTCAGTAATCCCTGCAAACTGTTATATAAGAGAGGTCTGTAGAAACAGACCTCTGAAGAAGATTAAATTGCTTAACCATATTATTGCTATACTGCTTATCAATAAACAAAGCGAGTGCCAATAACAAATAAGTACCCGAACTAATATTTTTTGCGAGTTGAAAACGAGTCTCCTTTTCGAGAGCGATAGGGAATTCCCTTCGCACTATTTATTCTTGTTCCTCATCATTAAAATAAAAAAGATAATAATAGGAGAGATAATAATGCAGAAGAATATTATTGTCATTATAACAAACGGAACTGAACTTGTAGCATCATTCATGCTGAGAAAGACAGGTTTCATAAAAATAATTAAATAGGATAGGAGGGCTGATTAAGCTCCTGGTTGTAAGGGAGAAAGATAATAGCTGAAAAATAATATAAATTCTACGATAAATAATATTAAAAATCCGATACCAATAAGTTTTAGCTTTTAAAAGTTCAAAAATATTCCTCCTGTGATCAATACTAATAGAGGATAGAGAATATCTAAAATTATATTTATAGGCATACTCCCTTCCATCATTATGTCATCTTTATGGCCGATATATTTACCTATTATTATTTGTATTCCTAAGGGCAATACAGTATAAAGTATAACAATAAGAACAGATCGTATTTTCTCAAAAATTGACATCTGTATTTCTTAATTAAATAGTATAACTGATTAATCCGATCCGCATTTAAAAATCACTTGACAATCCAAAAAGTCTTTCTCCTTTATAAAAAATATTAACTAGAATCGTTACAATGATAGTTACAATCCATTCTCTTATTAAATAATAATCTATGATTGAAAACCTATTCTTATCGTTTACGTAGGCGTTAGCTATAATTAAAGAAACTGCTACTAACATGACCGAATAAGATATTATTATGATCCATCCTGTAATTTTTTTGTTCGATGGAGCAATGAATTTTACTGTACCCATAAAAACAATATCGGAAAGCGAACTCCACAATAATGGCAACCTGATTATATATTTTGAAAAATACGTAACTATTTTTTCAATAAATCCTTCCGAATAAAGAACAGCTCTGGATAATAAATACGCTACAGGAATAAAAAATATCCATCTTAACCAATATATAGTGCGATTATGTTTATGCTTATATGCAAAGTCATTTTCATTAAGTAAATCGCTCATAAAAAAGTTTCAACTAAGATAGAAATAAAAAAAGCAAGAGAGTATAACTGATAAAATAGTTTAATATTTACCAGTTTAAATTCCAAATAGCACTTAATTGATTTATAGAAATAACAAGTGGTAATAATATAGAAAGGATAAGCTTCTTGGCATTATTAAAAGTTAAAATCTTATAGTTTGTAGATGTTTTATCTTCATCATAGTTTATTCTGAAAGCCCTGCTAAAAACAAACTTATAAAAATACCAGGCTGGAAATTGAAAGTAGCTAAATAGAATAAGGAACAGAATGTCCTGGTTTGAAAGAGAATTGAAAATATGATATTCATAGTTTACTCCCAATATAGCGACACTTAGCAATAGAATAAAAAGAATAGGTAACAATTTGAATTTAAGACTCAAATAAAAATGAATATAAACGTAACAGTTTAACCCAAGTAAAAAGGCAGATAAAAGAATTTTGATAAACATAAGGCTCTTTAATTTTTTACTAAAATACAATAAAAGAAATAGTAGTGGTATAGGTGTTTAATGAAACACTGATTTATAAATCTCTATTAGCGTAGTTACCTTGGTAGCTTTTAAATACTCTACTTAACATAAAATTTTGTTATATGTGTTTTTATAATTCCTTGTAGCCGATGTTGCGATTTTTTAGGGTTTGCCCTTAACAAACAGTATTTAAAACCCTAAAAAATCGCAACATCGGCTACGCCTTAAATTTTGAAAAAATTTAACCACAAAAGAAGATTATAAAAATTCATATAACACCAATATTATGTTTAACCAGCTTAGCCTGTGGGAAGGGAAAAAATTTAATTTAGCGTAGCTTAAATTTTTTTATGTAGCGTGGCGGCTTGCAGAGGGAAGCGCAGGGGCTGTGCGAATTTTCCTTTATTTGTTTTAAAAAAAGCTGCGGAGCATGCGAGTTGAAAACGAGCTCCCTTCGCTACGATAAAAACTAAACGACAACCACATCCTTATTGCCGATAGGCGGTGCTACTGATCGAGCGGAGCGAGGTAGCAATAATAGAGCTGGTATGCCTATCTGCCGAAGGCTAATTTTGATAGGGTGCTTTTTTGCAAGCGCACCATCCGTTTTAGCAATTTTAAACTTACAAGCGATAAAAAATTTAGTTTTTTGCTAATTGGATTTAACATATTATTTTACTGCATAATAATAATTGCTATCTTTGTAAGGTTGTTAAAAACAAAAATCCTTTCGATGTCGAACTCGAAAGGATTTGATAAATGTTTGTTGTTATTAATTGGGCAAAATCGAATGCAAATGTACGTAGCCACTATATAGCTTCCAAATCTTTCTCCACTGTAAAGTGTTTGTTTTACGCAGCCCTGTATGTTCTACAGGTATATTTTCGTAAACGCCAAAAAACAAACAAATGGCAAAACTATCCAACAACACCGTTAACTTTAACGGTAAAACAAAAGAATACACATTTACAGAGATTTACGCTTTAGGAAGCGAGTATCCAGATAAGGCTGGTATCTATGCTTTTACTAAAAGAACTAAAAACGAAAAAGACGAGTACTCACATACTCCCATATATTTCGGTTTAACAGAATCGTTTAAAACAAGATTTTCTAACCATCACAAGGAAAAAGAAATATTAAAACAAGGCGCAAACGCTGTCTGTTTAATGTTCGTTCCAAAGGAATTAGAAAGAGAAGTTTTTGAGAAAGATCTAATCAGCAAAAATAAACCTTGCTGTAACGAAGTTCATGTTTAATATGCGGCAACAGATTCAACAGAAATACCTCGTTTTTTAATTTCCTTTTCAAAGGAGCTTTTCGTAATCCATTTGCATTCAAAATAAACGTCCTTTTTAAAAGGGCGTTTTATTTTTTCTACCATAGCTTTAAATAAGTGCAACATAATAGGAGCTTTAAAAGTCTCCTTCGTTCAACATCTTCGCTACAATCTACCAGACGATACGTTCGCTCGTGGCAGGGGCTTTTTTAAAACAAATAAATGAAAATTCGATGTTGGCCTTGTGAGGCTGGTTAACATAATATTAATTATAGGATAATATATACTAATAATTGACCGCCTGAAATACAGCCCTAATAATTAGCGATATGATAAACAGCTTCAAAAACCAGTTCATAATCAACTAATTACTACCTTAGTTATCAAACTTACATCCTAAAAATGACGCTGTGAAAAGATTAGGCCATTTTATATTGATCATCCTGGTACTGCTTTTTGTATTTGATCCCAGCAGACAAGAAATGAAAAGATTTGCCAGGCATATCACACATATCATTTTTGGGACAACGGATACCGAACCAAGCAATGACCGTTACGGGAATGATTATATACCTGACCAGCCTGGCGCAGATTCAAGCGAAATTCTCCAGGGAATCGATTCAATTGAAAACAATCGGTCTAATTAAGAATGAAGAATGTTTTCATAATTTGAAGGAATTTGTAATTCTTCATTCCTAATTCTTAATTACGTTATATATTTGCTGCAGAATAAAGCAGAATAAACTTAAACCACAAATATCAAGTCATGGCAGAAATCAGCTACAAAACGGAGATCGACAAAAAAGACGAAAACAAATGGTTTTATATCGGTATGGTTGTAATGACACTATGTGCCGTTGGTTTCTGGTTGCTATTGTACTTCTTCTATCTTAGATTAACCTATTAATTTATAGCCTGTTTTGTGATTAATTGGCTTAAAAGGGGCAAATAATGCCTACTTTTGCCGAAATGCAAAACAATACTATTTCTGTAGAAAATATCCTTTCCAGCCTGGAAATTGAAGCGTTGAATCCAATGCAGGTTGCTGCCGGAGACGCCATCAAAACAACGAACGACGTAATTTTACTTTCCTCCACCGGTTCCGGTAAAACGATCGCTTTTTTATTGCCTGTTGTACAGGCACTCGATCCCGCAATTAATAAGGTGCAAACGTTGATATTGGTCCCATCGCGCGAGCTGGCCATGCAAATTGGCGATGTGTTTCGCAAAATGGCGACAGGTTTTAAAGTAACGCTTTGTTACGGCGGACATCTAAGAGAAACTGAAGAAAATAACCTTATCCAGCCACCGGCTGTGATCATTGGTACAGCGGGCCGCGTAGCTGATCATATCCGCCGCAATAATTTTGAGCTGGATCTTATTACCACTTTGGTATTAGATGAATTTGATAAATCATTGGAGCTTGGCTTTAGAGAAGAAATGGCTTTCATTATCGGCTCTTTAAAAAATATTCAAAAACGTATTCTCATCTCTGCTACTGTTGGATTGGAAATTCCGCCTTTTGTACGCATGGGCCCATCGCCCACCAAATTGAATTTTTTATCGGAAGATGACCTGAAAGATAACCTAACGGTAAAAACTGTTTTGTCTGATGACAGGGATAAATCCAACACGCTTTTCAGATTGATCTGTTATTTAGGCAATAAATCGATCATAGTTTTCTGTAACCACAGAGATGCTGTTGAACGTACCAGTAATCTTTTAAAAGAAAAAGGTATCATCAACGAATTTTACCATGGCGGTATGGAGCAACAGGAACGCGACAGCGCTTTATGTAAATTTAAAAATGGTACGGTAAATGTATTGGTTACAACAGACCTGGCATCACGTGGCCTGGATATTCCTGATATCAAATTCATTGTACATTATCATTTACCGGCTACCGAAGAAGTTTTTATTCACCGCAACGGTCGTACAGCCCGTATGGACGCACGTGGTACTGCATTCCTGATATTATCTGAAGAAGAAAAATTACCTAACTATATTGATCCGTCAACAGAACAATTGCAGCTGCCCGAAACATGCGAACTGCCGGAGAAACCAAAATGGTCAACCCTTTTTATCGCCGCAGGCAAAAAAGATAAAGTAAATAAAATAGATATCGTAGGCTTCTTATCTAAACAGGGAAACCTAAAGCAAGATGATATCGGACTAATAGAAGTAAAAGATTTTTTCTCTTTAGTGGCCATAAGAAAAACAAAAGTGAATGTAGTATTGCCGATCATTCAGAAAGAAAAAATAAA
>DATHHR010000044.1:0-11253 GCA_035317105.1 Ferruginibacter sp.
TTTCCTGGAACAGCTACCCAGCCTGTTCCAGTATTTTGTTCCCAAGAGTAAGTCGGTATATTATTGACTGTTGATAATTGAGTAGAAAGCGTTGTTGAACCGCCGTTACAAACAGTAGAATCAGACGCTTTTACACTGGCACAATCGCTTAAAGGAGCTGCATGATAATTAGAAGTACTTGTATAGGCATTTACTGCATTTGACCATGTAAAAAGCTGTGCAGAACGACAAGTTGGACAGGTTGGATTTGCCTGATTTACAGCTACCTCCATATTAATATAACCGGAACTAAGCTTTATCTTATTAGGACCAACAGGTATATCAACTTCTAAAGTCCATGTAGTAGCACCTTTTATAATTTTAGCAGATCCATTGACGGCCCCATTACTGTTATAAAAAACAGGATTTCCTGCTGTGTTATACGTATATCCAAATTGGCGTGGTGTGTTTAAACTATCTGCTATATAAATTTCCACCGCATCCTGATAATATACACCGCCGGCATTTTGAGGATTGGCTCCATTTACTACAACATCAAAATAAATATCTGTAGGAGTGTATACGGCACGCCACTGTCCCGCAGGATTTCTTACAGGTGATAAACAGCCGCCCGTGCAATCATTAGTACCAACTAAAGGGGATGCTACATTGGTAATCGATTTCCAAGGAGCGGTATACCAAACGGGTTCATTATCATTTCCATCAACTGAAATACCATCACAAACCTTTGGTATAGTAAATAAACCAGTTGGACCACAACAGTTAACCGGTGTTATTAGTACGGCAGGTATGGTTAGACCGGTTCTAACACAAGTCACCTTATAATATGTAGCAACAGAAGGCGTGGTAGTAAGCTGATATGATGTTGAAGATGTAACCGGAGTGTAGGTTGTTCCATCTGTACTTTGTTGCCATGTATAGGTATCTGTAGTTGAACCAATACCTTGTGCTGTTAAAGTAGTAGGGGTTGTCTCACAAACACTGGTTCCATTAGAAGATGTTATTTGTTGCGGTACACAACCATATACTTGTATCTCTTCAATTCCCAAAACATCATTAGCATCATAACCGTTTCCATTAAAAGCTATTGAAAAACCAGCATCATTCGTATTGTTTGGGTTTTGGCCTATTTGAAAAGTACATTCATACCAAGATTCTTCCTGATCGTATCTAATGCCATAAGTTTGATTGTTCCCATCCCAGCCTCCATCTGTACTGCCGCAAGTCGGTGTATATCCTGATTGTTGTTTATATTGCCCACCGGAAACCCCTCCTCCAGAAATATTGAGATGCGAAAGACTTTGAAATGTAATCGAATTTGCAAAACCTTGATTGCAATCTGCATGTACAGCAGCATTTCGCATTTTAACCCTCACACAGTACCATCCCCCAACTGTTAAACCCGTAATAGTGTATCGCGCAAAAGTATTGCCATTATTTGGCCTAAAAAGTAATACCCCGCCAGTAGGAGTAGTAGCAGGCGAATTGTAAAGAGGGGTGCCTAAAGGACCGTTTACAGAACTTGGGTTATTCACGATGGTGTAAGTTCCCCCGAGCGCTCCTGAAACTAGATTTCCTGCAGCTGCATAGGTATATGAATTACTATCTTCAATTGTGAAACTTTCGTTGGTAAGTCCCCCGTATGCAAGATTGTCCACACTCCAACGACCAGTCGTAGTTCCTGATGTATTGGCAAATGTAACATGGCCTACAAGATTACTGGAACAAAGATTATTACCACTACACGTACCAATAGTAAACTGGGCACATACTTTTGTAGAACAAAAAGAAAGGATAATACTTAATAATACAAGGCTAACCTTACAAAATAATTTATAATTTTTCATACGCAATAGAGTGCAATTTCGTTTGTTAAACCGTTAGAGATTATTTTTAAAACGGCATAAAGAACGCAAGCTACAAAAAGGTTGTCGTCTGACAAGCAAAAGGGTAATAAATGTTTACAACTCGTCTATAATGGAATACTGCCATCATGGAATGAGCAAAACATAAATACTTGTAAACGCCAACCGATAAGTTTTGTGATTTCTTTAGGCCAATATCTGCCATATCAGACTAAGTTCGTTACGCAAACGCTGCCCCGAAAAATAAAAAAGCCTTGTATTGCTTTAAATACAAGGCTTTTAGAAAAATGTGGTGACCTGGATTGGATTCGAACCAATGACCCTCAGCTTAGAAGGCTGATGCTCTATCCAGCTGAGCTACCAAGTCTTTAAGAGTTTGCAAATATAAAGCAATTCAATTTTATTAAGAAATGAAATGGGAAATAAATTAAACTACCCCCCAAGCTGATCTTCCAACTCCATTACCTTATCAAACACCACTTCATATTCTTTATTGGTTTCAGTAAGGTCGCTGCTTAGTTTTTTATATTCGGCTTCTGTCTGCTGAAATTTATTTTTATCAGCATAGCTATTAGGGTCTGCCATCAATACTTCCAGCTCGGCTTTCCTTTTATTAAGCTGTGCTACTTTTTCTTCTAATTGCTGAAAACGATTTTTATTTTTCTGGTATTCTTTTTTTAATTCTTTATCAACGGGTGCATTTAAAACAACTGGCTTAAGCTCTTCCTTTTTTTTTTCCTGAACCGGCTCTGCTTTTTTTGTTTCTGCTTTTGCTTTTGCATTATCTGCTGCTACCCTTCTTGCTTTCCAATCTTCCCATTCGGCATAAGAGCCTTTGAACTCTACAATTTTATGGTCTTCTATCTCCCATATTTTATTGGCGATCTTACTTACAAAATGCCTGTCATGACTAACAAAAACCAAACTGCCCTCGTAATTATTCAATGCGCCGATCAACAGATCTACAGAATGTATATCCAGGTGATTCGTCGGTTCATCCAGCATTAAGAAATTAGCTTTACTCACAATTGTTTTTGCCAATGCTACTCTTGCTTTTTCTCCCCCGCTTAATACTTTGATCTTTTTATCTACATCATCTCCGCTAAATAAAAAGCAACCTAATAAACTCCTTAATTCAAGATCAGTTTTACCACTGCGGCTTTCCTGCATTTCATTTAATACGGTATTATTAATATTCAACGCTTCCAGCTGATGCTGTGCGTAAAAAGATTCATCTACATTATGTCCCCAAACCCTTTCTCCTGTGTGTTCTTCGCTACCGACAATTACGCGCAACAAAGTAGATTTACCTTTACCATTTGCACCGATCAATGCGATCTTATCCCCGCGATCTATTTCTGCTCCGGTATTTTCCATGATCACTAAATCACCAAAACTTTTAGATACATTTTTTAATGTACATAAAACCCTTCCAGGTTGTTTATCGATAGAGAAATTGATACGCATGTTGGGCCTTTCAATTTCCACATTTTCGATCCTGTCTAATTTTTCTAACCGCTTAACAATACTTTGTGCCGCTGCCGCTTTACTTGCTTTCGCTTTAAAGCGTTCAACAAATTTTTCGTTCTGACGGATATAATCCTGTTGATTTTCGTAAGCCTTTTGTTGCATCTCTACACGCAAAGCTTTTTCTGTTTCGTAGTAAGAATAATTGCCTGTGTAGAAATGTAATTTTTGCTGATACAATTCCACTACCTTATTCACCATTCTATCTAAGAAATAACGATCATGGCTCACCATTACAACAGCGCCCTGGTAATGCAATAAATATTTTTCGAGCCATTCGATACTTGGTAGATCCAGGTGATTCGTAGGTTCATCCAGCAACAAAACATCCGGCGCCATCAATATCATTTTCGCTAATAACACGCGCATGCGCCAACCTCCACTAAATAATTTATAGGGCTTGTGTAAAGTTTCGTTTGTAAAACCTAAGCCTTGTAAAACTTCTTCTGTTTTATGATGAATATCGTAACCTCCTAAAACTTCTAATTCGTGCAATTTTTCCGAATAAGTTATAACCAGGCTTTCATCACCTGTTCTTTCTAATTCGATACCTATTTCTTCAATTTCCTTTTCTAGTATTTTCACTCTTTCAAAAGCGCCCATGGCTACTTCTAAAATAGAATCTTCCGTATCAAAACTTAGGAGATCCTGGTGCAGAAAACCGATGGTAGTTTCTTTGCCCTGTTCTACTGTTCCTTTATTAGGAAGGAACTGGCGCGTTAATACCTTCAACAAAGTTGATTTACCTGTACCGTTATACCCGATCAAAGCGATCCTTTCGTTGGGTTGTATATGCCATGTAGCATCTTCTACGATCGCCCTGGCGCCAAATTCAAATGTTACATTCTGTAGTCCTAAAAGCATTGTAAATTATCTGTTTCCGTTAAATATTTTGCAAAAGTAAGCTAAACCGTAAACTATTTACTTAGTTCATTAGTATCGGCTAACTTTGTTGAAAAATATATCTATGAGAAAAGTTTGGTTGACCGCAATTATTTTGGTGGTATTTTTTATCGGGTACTGGTTCTTTTTAAGAAAACCTGATACGGCAGATGAAGCACAAAGTATAACCAGTCAGCAACCAATGAAGATCGGCGCCCATTCATTGGCATTCAATAATAGTATCGATACTTTACTCAGCGCTTATTTTGCGCTTAAAAATAATTTTGTTGACGCGGATAGCATTGCCGCTGCAGCATCTGCTACAAAATTAGCCGGGTTAACAGACAGCGTAAAAATGGACGAATTAAAGAAAGATACTTCTGCTAATGCCACTACTCTATATGCAACGGCAGTTTCACAGCTTGTGGATGTAAAAACCAATGCGCAAAGCATACCTACAGAAAAGACCATTACCGCTATGCGCAAGGATTTTCAGAGCGTGACGGAAAGCTTATATCCTCTTTTAAAAATGATACATTACGAAGGCAGTATACTCTATTTACAAAATTGCCCAATGGCTTTCGGCGATGGCAATGATGCGAACTGGATAAGCAATACAGCAGAGATCATGAACCCTTATTTAGGTAAAAAAGATATTACCATGTACCATTGTGGTGAAACAAAAGATAGTATTGTAGGACTATAAAAAGATATTATAATAGTAAAAGCCAGACCGATCAGTCTGGCTTTTTTGTGCTCTTTCAACTTATATTATACATATAATAAATATTATTATATAACAAAATGTTAATAATTATTGTTAACTAATGGTTAACTTAAATAAAAAAGTACTAATTTAGAAAAAACATAATACAAATAAACCGTCCTATTTGAACTAAAACTATTGCCTGCTTAACTTTTTACTAATTAAAAATAGAACATGAAGATTTTTATTGGTTATTTAAGCGCAATCGCAATTGTAACACTCATTGCAACAACGGGTTGTAATAGTTCAGATGGTCAGACGGAACCCAAACCCGACCTTGTGGTTGTTCCCGTACTCCGGTTAGCATTAAAAGATACCATCCTCGAAAAAGAATATGTTGCCGATATCCAGGCTTCCAAAAATGTAGAGATCCGTGCTATGGTTCCGGGCTTTATCGAGAAAATAATGGTGGATGAGGGCCAGGAGGTAAAAAAAGGGCAACTGCTGTTTCAATTAAATGCTGCTGAATATCAAACGGAGCTCTCAAAAACAAAGGCGGCTTTGGCCGATGCAGTAGCAGAAGAGAGATCGGCAATGGTTGAAGAAAAAAGAGTCAAGATCCTCGTTGATAAAAATATCATCTCTTCTACAGAATATGACCTTGCCGATTCAAAAGTAAAATCTGCGCAAGCAAAGATCGGCGAAGCAAAATCGGCAGAAGACGCTGCCGCTATCCGGCTTTCTTATACATATATCTGCTCCCCTTTTACCGGTGTGATAGATAGGATACCTGAAAAAGTTGGCAGTCTCGTTGACCAGGGTACTTTGCTTACCTGTATATCGGACCTTCAATCGATGTACACTTATTTTTCTGTTTCAGAAAACGAATACCTGAAATATGCAAAGGCAACGAAAGCAAATAAATTTTCGGGCTATGATAATATAAAACTGATAATGGCCGATGGATCTGAATTTCCTTACAAAGGAAAAGTAGAAACAATGGAAAGCGAGATCGATAGCCATACCGGATCAATAGCTTTCAGGGCTACTTTCCCTAACCCTGAACATTTATTAAAACATGGCGCCAGCGGAAAAATAGTGGTGGCAAATGCCCTGGATAATGTTTTGATAGTTCCACAAAAATCGATCACTGAGATACAAGATAAAAGCTTTGTG
Source organism: Ferruginibacter sp. (assembly GCA_035317105.1). GTDB lineage: Bacteria > Bacteroidota > Bacteroidia > Chitinophagales > Chitinophagaceae > Ferruginibacter. Next base: position 6,157 of record DATHHR010000044.1, read on the forward strand.
TATGTTTTAGAAAAAGGGAACATAGTACGAATGAAAAGTTTTGTACCCGGAGCAAAGATCAATGAATCTGTTATTGTTCAATCGGGCTTATCACCAAATGATGTAATTGTTTACGAAGGCACACAAAATATTGAGGATGGATCGAGTATCACTCCAAAATATATTAATGCAGACAATCTGACTGCAGCCAGTTTTCAATAGAAGCATAGTATATAGTTTATTACATGACAACAAATTGCTGCCACAGTATTGCTATGCAAAGCAGTCTTGGTTAGTAAAATTTCTTACCGTAAACAAGCATAGATGATCGAAAAATTTGTCAGAAGGCCCGTTCTATCTTTAGTGATCTCATTGATCATAACATTGCTGGGCATACTCGCTTTGTTTACTTTACCTGTTACGCAATTTCCCGATATCGCTCCGCCATCCGTTGTTGTAACAGCCACCTATATTGGCGCTAACGCGGAAGTATGTACCAATGCAGTTGCGGTTCCCTTAGAAAGAGCGATCAACGGTGTGCCGGGTATGACCTACATGAATTCGGTTAGCAGTAACAGCGGCACTACTACCGTACAGGTTTTTTTTAAAGTAGGTATGGATCCGGACCAGGCTGCTGTGAATGTGCAAAACCGTGTGAGCACTGTATTAGATCAGTTACCGGAAGAAGTTATCAAAGCCGGTGTTGTTACAGAGAAAGAAGTGAACAGTATGCTGATGTATTTAAATGTTAGCAGTACGGATACCAGTGTTAAGGAAGATTTCATTTACAATTTTACCGACATCAATATCATCCAGGAATTAAAAAGAATTGATGGTGTTGCTAACGCAGAAATAATGGGCGCGAAAGATTACTCGATGAGGATCTGGTTAAAGCCTGATAAAATGTTGTCGTATAATATTTCTTCTGATGAGATCATACAAACATTGCGCAATGATAATATTGAAGCAGCTCCAGGTGCAGCGGGACAAAATTCCGGTAAAGGTGAAAGCGTAAAACAATACGTATTAAAATACACAGGGAAATTTAATTCGAAAGAAGAATATGAAAATATTGTTTTGCGGTCTACATCCGAAGGCCAACTGCTTCGGTTAAAAGATGTAGCTGATGTAGAATTTGGCACGGAAGAATTTGACATGAATTCAAAAACAGATGGCAGGCCCTCTGCTTCTATCATGATCAAACAACGGCCGGGTAGTAATGCAAGAGATATCATAAAAAATATCAAGGCAAAAATGGCGGAGTTGAAGCAAACTACTTTCCCCCCGGGCATGAATTTTAATTTTGCGTATGATGTCTCCCGCTTTTTAGATGCCAGCGTGCATGAAGTTTTAAGAACATTGGTAGAAGCATTTATATTGGTGTTCATTGTTGTGTTCATCTTTTTGCAGGATCTGCGTTCTACTATTATTCCTGCGTTAGCAGTACCAGTGGCGTTAGTAGGTACGCTTGCATTTATGCAGATGTTAGGTTTCTCTATCAACATGCTTACTTTATTTGCATTGGTACTCGCCATCGGTATCGTGGTTGATAATGCCATTGTTGTTGTAGAAGCTGTGCATGTAAAAATGCACGAAGAACATCTATCTGCCTTAAAAGCAACCATCGCTGCCATGAACCAGATCAGTGGCGCGATCATGGGCATTACATTAGTGATGTCTGCCGTTTTTATTCCCGTGGCATTTTTATCGGGGCCTGTTGGTGTTTTTTACCGGCAGTTTTCTATCACACTCGCTATTGCTATTATCATTTCGGGCATTAATGCATTAACGCTTACGCCTGCCTTATGTGCCTTGTTATTGAAGCATAATAATGACACGAACCACAAACCATTATTGCAGCGTTTTTATGGCGTGTTCAATAAAAATTATGAGCGGACAGAAAAACGATATGCAAAAATAGTATCGTGGATGATCGGCAGAAAAATAGTGACCGTTGCTTTATTTGCTTTTTTCTGCATAGCTACTATGGGCGTAAATAATTTATTGCCTTCAGGTTTTATTCCTACGGAAGACCAGGGTGTTATTTACGTGAACGTTACAACGCCTGCCGGCTCTACATTAGAGCGGACAGAAACTGTATTGGAACAGATACAACATAGCTGTTCAAAATTAGGCGCTGTTGAAAATATCAGCACGCTATCAGGCTATAGTTTGATGAATGATATAACCGGACCGTCTTATGGCATGGCGATGATCAATTTAAAAAGCTGGGATGATAGAAAAGAATCGGTAGATGAGTTGATCAAACAGCTGCAAGACAAAACAAAAAATTTCAATGATGCCACCATCGAATTTTTTGCGCCGCCAACTGTTCCGGGTTTTGGTAATGCGAGTGGATTTGAATTACAGCTATTGGATAAAAATAAGAACGGAGACCTCAGCAAGATGTCGGTGGTTACCCAGAATTTTATCGGAGAATTAAAAAAAGATAAAGTGATCGGAAGCGCTTTTACCAATTTCGATCCCAACTTTCCGCAATACCTGATTCATATTGACCAGGATATGGCTGCAAAAAAAGGTGTGACTGTCGATAATGCCATGAGCACTTTGCAAACATTGCTGGGCAGTTTTTATGCAACGAACTTTATTAAATACGGACAGCTGTACAAAGTGATGGTACAAGCCTATCCGCAATACCGAAGCAAGCCCGAAGATATTTTAAGCTTATACGTAAAGAATGATAAAGGCGAAATGGTTCCCTTCTCTACTTTTATAACATTGGAAGAAGTATTTGGACCGGAACAAATTACGCGCTACAATATGTATCCATCCGCGATGATCAATGGTGACGCGGCTCCGGGATACAGTAGCAGTGAAGCTATTGCTACCATACAAAAAATTGCCAAAGAAAAATTACCCAAAGGATATGGTTACGAATGGAGCGGTATGACGAGAGAACAGGTTTTATCAGGCAGTCAGGCGGTATATATTTTCATCATTGTGTTAGCATTTGTGTATTTATTATTAGCGGCGCAGTATGAAAGTTTCTTTTTGCCTTTGCCCGTTATCTTATCATTACCGGCAGGTATTTTCGGCGCGTTATTATTATTGAAACTGGGCGGACTTGAAAATAATATCTATGCACAGGTTGCTTTGATAATGCTGATCGGGTTGTTAGGAAAAAATGCGATCCTGATCATTGAATTTGCCACGCATGCGCATGAAGAAGGCGAATCGATAATTGATGCGGCCATACATGGTGCTAAATCAAGGCTTCGTCCGATATTGATGACATCGCTGGCATTTATTGCAGGATTGATCCCACTCTGTATCGCCACAGGCGCGGGCGCTGTGGGCAACCGTTCCATTGGTTTTGCAGCAGCCGGCGGAATGTTATTAGGAACCGTATTCGGGATATTTTTAATCCCGGGATTATATGTACTTGCTGCATTGGCAGAAGAATCACTTTCAAAAGATGAAGTAGAAGAAGAATAATTATTCAATCAATTTTAGACATGGGAAAGAAAAAAATATATACAGCAATATTGATCAGCGGCTTTTTATTTTACACTGGATGTAAAGTTGCTAAGCCTGTTGAAATGCCTGCGGTAAAAGAAATGCCTTATTCATTTTCTACTACTGATACCAGTAATAGCATGACTGTTGTTTCGTGGAAAGCATTTTTTTCTGATCCTTATTTGACTGCGTTAATTGATACGGCATTACATAATAATACCGACCTGTTGATGATGTTACAGAATATTGATATTTTACAACAGCAATTGAGGGTGCAAAAAAATGCCAATCTACCAAAAGTAGACGCGGTCATTTCTGGAAGCTTTGATAAATACGGTGATTATACAATGAATGGTGTTGGAAATTTTGATACCAATCTCTCACCGAATATCAACAGCAAACAAAAAATACCTGAGCCAATAACGCCTGACCTCTTTGCCGGCTTTAGAAGCAGCTGGGAAATTGATGTGTGGGGGAAATTAAAAAATCAAAAGAAAGCTGCGATGGCAGAGCTGTTAGCTTCCGAACAAGGAAGACGATCTGTTATTACTTCACTGGTAAGCGCTATTGCAATTGATTATTATAGCCTGATCGCGTATGATAATGAACTGCAGATCGTACAAAAAAATATTCAGCTGCAATCTGACGCACTTGAGATAGTGAAAGTACAAAAAGAAGCGGGCCGTGCTACAGCATTAGCAGTAGAACAATTTGCTGCACAGCTGTACAACACAGAAGGCATTCAGTATTCTATCAAACAACAAATAAGTGAGACTGAAAGTCAGCTCAATGTTTTATTAGGCAGATACCCGCAACCAATAGCAAGAGATTCCGATATTTTGCACCAGCCATTGCCGCCGGCTTTATTAACGGGCATTTCATCACAATTATTGATTCATCGTCCTGATGTTGAGCAAGCAGAATTGGCATTAACAGCTGCAAAAGCAAATGTAAAAGCCGCACGCGCCGCCTTTCTGCCATCCATTACTTTATCGCCGTATATCGGTATAAATGCTTTTACACCATCTTTATTGTTTGATGCAGGATCAATAGTGTATGGAGTTTTAGCAGGATTATCAGCACCCATCTTCAACCAAAAACAAATACAGGCCGGCTATACCATTACCAATGCGCAAAACAAACAGGCCATTTATAATTACCAGCATTTATTATTGAATAGTTTTAGCGAAGTAGCAACAAATATCACAAGCATTCAAAACGATCAGGCATCGTATGAGCTAAAAGATAAAGAAGTAACTGCATTAACAAATGCTGTAGGCACATCTAAAGATCTGTATTTATCCGGCTATGCTACTTACCTGGAAGTTATACTGGCGCAAAAAGGCATGTTAGCTTCTGAACTCGAATTGGTAGGAAATAAAAGAGAACAATTTATTGCAGTGATAAATTTGTACAGATCACTTGGCGGAGGGTGGAATTAATTAATGCTAAATGGTTAATTGTAAATGGTAAACGCAAAGAGCGTTCATTATTTATGGTGCTCACATTAACCATTAACCATTTACAATTAACCATTATTGCTGGACTTCTTTCTTCTTATGCACAAACCTCACAGCGCCACTCTTTTCAAGATCGGATGTCATGTATACTTCATAACGGTTAGAGCCATCTCTTACAACC
>DATHHR010000045.1:0-25949 GCA_035317105.1 Ferruginibacter sp.
AAAAATGTTCGGTATTGAACACAACGATGCCATCATCGATGCATCAGGAAAAACAAAAACAAACCATGCGGGCGGTATTGTTGGCGGAATTACCAATAGCAACGAATTGGTTTTTAGAATTGCCATCAAACCAACTTCATCCACACCTAAAGAACAACATACCTTAAATATTGAGACAGGTAAAGTAGAAGATTTCTCTGTAAAGGGCCGTCATGATCTATGCATAGCCTTAAGGGTACCTGTAGTTTTAGAAGCAGTAACTGCCTTTGTACTGGCAGATATGATGATGTTAGAACAGCGTGTTCACCGCGTTATATAACTATCCGCTACATCCTCCCAATCGCTATCTGGTAACATGTTATCTACCTTATTTAAGATAACAAAAAAATATTATATAAAATATTCTTTTTGTGATGGTAATTAATTAACTTGTTTACAAGGGCTTGAATCTTTCAATGAGTTAAAAACTATCGAAATAAAAACTTTTACCCTACTACCTACTATTTATGAATCGTTATAAGTATATAGCCCTGGTTTCTGCATCTTTGCTCATTTGCATATTGATTTTCTCTTGTCACCATAAAAAAACCACGGGTCAGCTTGTTTCCAGTCCCGAAAAAATGGATGAAACAGTAGAAGATTATATCCAGGATGATCTAGAGTATGCAATAGATAATGGCGGAAAAACAGAAGATGGACTTAAGCTGGCTTATATCAACCCGGTCAATAGTTTTTACACAGCTAATAAATTCCAATCTATCTGGAGCCATAAAGAACAATGGGACCCATTAGCAGATTCGGTGTATACATTTATTGCTAATTCGGCTTTATACGGACTTTTCCCTAAAGATTATCATTACAAAGAATTAATGGCATTAAGAGATAGCCTGTCTAAAAATTCTTCCAGTAAAAAAGATGCATCATTATGGACGAATGCCGATCTGTTGCTTACTGATGGTTTTATGCACATCATTAAAGACCTTAAAATAGGGCGCATCCCTGTTGATAGTGTTTTTGCTAAAAGTGCAGATTCTGTTTTAACGGATAGTTTTTCTGTCGCAACGCTAAATGGTTTTTTAAATAAAAAACAATTGAGCGTTTTAGCAAATTCTTTAGAGCCAAAGTATAGAGGTTATCGGAATATTAAAAACTGTATCAGGAATTTTTTGGATAGTATGGACCTCCACATTTATACGGTGGTGCCATATCCGTATAATACAAAGAGTAAAACAGATTCGGTCAATTTTGTAAAGATCTTGCAGCAGCGTTTGCATGAAAGCCATTGTATCGATTTTACAGATTCACTACCTACATTTTCAATACTCGATACATCAATAAAAAAATACCAGATCCTAAAAGGATTAAAGCCTGATGGTATTATATCTGCTTCTTTGATAAGTGTGATGAACCAAAATGATGTGGACAGGTTTAAAACAATAGCGATCACACTTGACCGTTATAAGCATATGCCGGATAGCATTCCCGAAAAATATATTTGGGTGAACCTTCCAAGTTTTAAACTGCATGTCTGGGATCATGATACACTTGTTTTTGAATCGAAAGTGATTTGCGGTAAACCATCAACGCCAACACCATTGCTTACGGGCAATATTACCAATATGATCACTTATCCTACCTGGACAGTGCCTAATAGTATTATCGTTAAACAATATTTACCCAAACTAAAAACAGATCCTAATTATTTAACCAAACTCGGACTTCATCTGATAGATAAAACAGGGAATGTTATTGATCCATTGACACTTAATTTTAAAAGGTATACTGCAGGCATTCCGTATAATGTAGTACAGGGCAGTGGAGATGATAATTCATTGGGTGTGATGAAATTTAATTTCAGCAACCCATTTGCTATTTATTTACATGACACAAATCAGCGCTATCTTTTTAAAAATGATACAAGGGATCTCAGTCACGGATGCGTTCGCGTACAGGAATGGCAAAAATTGGCTTTTTATATTATTAGGAATGATAGCCTGGCTTTAAAACCAGGACAAAGGCCCTGGTATAATACAGATACGGTAGAAAATTTATTAGCTAATAAAGTAAAAAGATTGCTGCCTGTTAGAAACAGGATCCCGGTATATATTCTCTATTTTGCCTGTGAAGCAAATGATGGCAAGCTTGTTTTTTATGATGATATTTATGACAGGGATAAGATACTTAAAGAAAAATACTTTGCTAACGAGTAATTGCCCCAATTGCAAACATTATTTTAATAAAAAGCCCCTCAAATTGGGGCTTTTTTGTTGAATTTTCTTATTTCGAAATCGTTAAATACATCTTATAAAAACAGACCATTGTTTATTTGTTACTTTTGCATTTATTAATTACAAAGTAAAAATTAAAAAGTAAAAAAGTTAGCTTAAAATGATCTGAAATTTTGGGTTTTGACTTTTGGCTTTTTACTTAAGATATTATGGCAAAAATTGGTATTAATATAGCAACAGGGAGTTTGCAACAGGAAGAAATAATCGTTGGTATTGATCTGGGCACTACTAATAGTTTAGTGGCCATTATTCACCCCGAAACAAAAAAACCGGTTGCATTAAAAGAACATAACACGAGTTCATTAGTGCCTTCTGTTATTCATTTTGATGAAGCAGGAAATATAACTGTTGGAGAAGAAGCAAAAAAGAAACTGATAAGCGAACCGCAAAACACTATTTTTTCTGCGAAGCGCTTGATGGGTAAATCTTACAATGACATCAAACAAAACGCGGCTTTCTTTTCATACAAAGTAATTGATGATAATACAGAAAGCCTGGTAAAAGTTCAGGTAGGCAACAAATTCTATTCTCCGGTTGATCTGTCTTCTTTTATTTTAAAAGAATTAAAACAACGCGCAGAACATATTCTTAAAACACCGGTTAATAAAGCGGTGATAACAGTACCGGCTTATTTTAATGATGCACAAAGGCAGGCAACAAGAGATGCAGGTAAATTGGCAGGCCTTGATGTATTGCGCATTGTGAACGAACCAACGGCTGCAAGCCTTGCTTACGGATTAGGCCTTCATAAAGAGGACGAAAAAACGATCGCCGTGTATGATCTCGGTGGTGGAACTTTTGATATCTCTATATTAAAAATAAGCAATGGCATCTTCGAGGTGTTATCTACCAACGGCGATACTTATTTAGGCGGGGATGATATTGATAATGCAATTGTAAAGTTCTGGCTGCAGCAATCAGGCATCAAGGAAGAAGAATTACGAACCAATAAAGAATTAACACAGGCTATTCGCTTAAAAGCAGAGGAAGCAAAAATATATTTATCGGCTAATACTAGTTTTGATGGCGAATTGAATGGCGATAAATTAACGATCACAAAGGAACAATTCAATGCGCTGATACAGCCGTTGGTTGATAAAACGATAACCTGTTGCAGCAATGCTTTGAAGGATGCTTCGTTAAAAGCAACAAATATTGATGTGGTAGTGATGGTGGGCGGGTCTACAAGAGTTCCGTTAGTAAAAGAAAACATTGGTAAGTTCTTTGGAAAGCCGGTAAATGATACAGTGAATCCTGACGAAGTAGTAGCGTTAGGCGCAGCGATACAGGCAGATATTTTAGCAGGGAACAATAAAGATTTTTTATTGTTGGATATAACACCGCTTTCTTTAGGCATTGAAACAATGGGCAGTTTGATGGATGTGTTGATCCCACGCAATTCTAAGATACCCAACAAAGCAGCAAGACAATACACTACTTATAAAGACGGACAAGGCGGAATGAAGATCGCGGTATACCAGGGTGAGCGCGACATGATCAAGGATAATAGAAAACTAGCAGAGTTTAATTTAACAGGCATACCCGGAATGCCGGCAGGCCTACCAAAAGTAGAAGTAAGCTTTTTAATTAATGCCGATGGGATTTTGGTTGTAAAAGCAAAGGAGCTAAGAAGTGGGGTAGAGCAGAGCATCGAGGTAAAATCTCAATTCTCATTAAGCGATGAAGATGTAGAAAAAATGCTATTAGATTCTATTACACATGCCAAAGATGATATTGCCACCAGGGCGTTGGTAGAAGCCAGAACGGAAGCAGAACAATTGCTGGAAACAACCGAAAAATTCATCCAAAAAAATGCGGCTTTATTATCCAAAGAAGAATTGATGGAAACGGCCAATGCCATGCAGGCATTACAATTGTCCATCACAATGGAGGATAAAGACCTAATACATACTAAGGTGGAAGAGCTGAACGATATCTCAAGGCCATATGCAGAGCGCATTATGGATCAGGCCGTTTCATTGGCTATGAAAGGAAAAGCTATTTGATCTATTCGATCTTCTTTGATGCCATTACCCAATACTCTATCGTTTTTGCCGCAAGGATAACGAAGAAAGGATAGATAGATAATATGAACCTGTTATGGTAATCGTCACATTGTAATACTATTGTAACTGCATATAGAAAAATACTGCTTACAAGAAAAACCATTATTTCTTTTTTTAACCTCCTGCTTTTTATAAATAAATTAGCTACGCTTAAAATGTAGATGGGAATGATATTTAGTAAAAGGGAATAATTATGCCTGTTGCTATAATAGTCTCTTCTCATTAAAAAAAAGTAGCGAAGCTTTATTCCCGCATAATGTATAAAGTGTCCAAAATTGTGATAGATATAATAGAATAATTGATAAACAGGCCCTGCACTTTTATCCAGGTAAAGTATTGTGGTATGTATGGTTGATGGCAGATCGCAAATTATATTTTCTTCTTCAAACGGCTTAGTGATCGTCCAATCTTCGATAGAAGAAAAAATAGTATTAACTATAAAGTAAAATGCCATTAATAATAGGATCGACCCACAAAAAATAATAACCTTCCATTTTTTGTTAGCGGCATAAAAAAGATACAGGTAAGTACTAATGGCAAATAAAATGCCCAATGGCCTTGAAATGATCGTAAACAATACTGCCAATGCAATGATGGCGATGTTTTTAATATTATCTGGCTTGTAAAGGATCAAGACGGATAACAATAGTAATACCGAACTGTAAAAAACAGATTCAGTATACAAATACACCACCCAGCTTTGATAAGGTAAAAAAACGAGTAAGTATACAATAATTACCAGTGCGGTAATATTTGTAAATATTGTTTTTAATGCCTTGTAGAAAAATAAATACCCAAAAAGATTGATGCCTGCCTGGATAAAAAATGCACCCACTAAACCAATGGAAGTTTTTGTCGCCAATGCAATAATAAAAATGGTAGCGCTGTAAAACCAATACCTGGTTGCTGACATGGCTCCATACCTTAGAAAGTAATCTGCCTGGTAAATATATTTCTCTGCTTCTAATTGAGTGAATATGCCGAATAGGTTATAATATACGAGTAAAGATAAAAACCAACAAAGCACAATAATGTACACCCCGTATTTTTCTGCTAACGATATCGTGGTTGATGGTGGTTTCACGCTTGAGACACAGGATAATAGTTTTTATGAAATCTTTTTCTTACAATCAAAGCCAGTGGCTGCTCTATCAATTTATGAAAAATATATGAAACAATGACCATACAAATAAAAGCGATAAAAATATTCTTACTGATAAATTTAAAAATATAAGACAATACAAAAGATGTGTGCAATAAATAAAAAGAATACGTGGCATTGCCTAACTGCACCATCACAGCAGAAGATAAGAACCGTTCCAATAGGCTTTTATGATAAATAAGGCTGTAGAATAGAATGGTAATACCCAATGGTAGCAGAATATTATTTACACCCATGCCGATCCATGAATTTGTTGCATGTTCGATATTATAATATGTTGCAATTAAATAAAGAAAAATAATAGAGGCGCTAATGATCAACAATCCTGCATACAAACTGTATTTACCTGGTGACCCTGCAAAATTATTTTTGATCTTTCCTTTTACAACCATACCTAAAAATATGCCGCAGGCAAATTCAAAAGCTCTTCCAAAAAAAGTAAAATAGCTGGTAAATAAAAGGTTATCGAAAAAATTTTCAAATGGAAAGTAATGAAAGAGCAAAGTGAATGCAAGGCCAATACCATAAAATATCAACACAGTTTTAATAAGCGTGCTGATATTTTTAGCATATAAAAAGATCAGTGGGGCTAATAAATAAAAAAGCTCTTCAACAGATAGGCTCCAGCTAGGCCCAATTCCCGAAAACCAGTATTTGGCAGAGAAGCCTTTTAATAGGGAGATATTTAATAAGTATAATTTGATCGTTTCTCCAGTAGAATAATAATGATGATAGTACGCTGTAAAAAAAGTAGCACTGACAAGCAGGAATAAAATAGGGTAGATCCTTGCGACTCTATCTACAAAATAATTATGCAATACTGTTTGATTTAAGGTACTAATATCACCATACCTGTAATAAATAAGAAAGCCGCTTAAAACAAAAAAGAAATTAGTGAAACAATAAAACTGGTTTAGAAAAACATATAAATGCTCATGCGTAGCCGATGAGAAAAAATTCAGGTGAAAAAGGAATATAAAATAGGCACTTATAGCGCGTATGCCGGTTAATGCAGGTATAATATTTTTCTGCGCCATTGTTTTTGATAAGGGATTAGATCGTTTACTTTAACTGCATAAACCGGTTCACATATTTACCGATCATATCAAATTCGATATTTACTTCGTCGCCCTTTTGCAAAAATTGCATGTTGGTGTGTTCGTGTGTATAGGGAATGATAGCAACAGAAAAATAATTATCTCCAACATTAAAAAGCGTAAGACTGATCCCATTAATTGTTACCGAGCCTTTTTCAATTATTAGCGAAGCAAATTTTTTGTCAAACTCAAAACTGTATTCCCAGCTGCCCCGCTTTGTTATAGCCTCGGTGCAAATGGCTGTTGCATCAACATGGCCCTGGACTATATGCCCGTCAAGGCGCCCGTTCATTTGTAAACACCTTTCAATATTTACTGCCATTCCTTTCTGCCAGCTTTTAAGGTTGGTTTTTGCCAATGTTTCATCAATTGCGGTAACCCTGTGTTGCCCGTTCTTTATTTCTTCTACGGTCAGGCAAACGCCGTTATGCGATATGCTTTGATCGATGGTAAACTCAGCTGAGATAGGGGATACGATCCAAAAGGTACGATTGGTTCCCGAAGCAATAACTGCTTCAATTGTGCCGATGGTTTCAACAATGCCTGTAAACATATTGCAAATTTACTTTTTTTATCATCAAGATTCTTTTTTGAAATAATTGCCTATTTTATGAGAAATAGCAACGGCCTTTTTATCAATATATCGCGCATAAAAAATTGATAACAACAATGTGAGGAGGATCGATGATACAGAAGCCACAATTTTACCTTCTAAACTATTGTAATGGAAAACAATAAAGCAGGCAAACGAACAAAATATGGGAACATGGATCAGGTAAAGACTAAAAGATATTTCGCCTAGCCAGTAGGGTAGTTTTGCCGATAATATTTTTTGATAATACTCGTTCCTTAAACAGCAGTAAAGAACAAATGCGCCTACAATTAGCAATCCCATGTCGGGAGATATTTTCATAAAGTTCATAATACCTCTTCCAAAAAGTATCAGCAAAACTGTACTTGCAAAAAATAACAGTTTGTATTGTTGAATAAAGATTTCCATTTTTTTAAGAGAAAAAATAATAGTGTTCCCTGTTGTCGAAAAATCATAATCGCATAAAGCATAGCCAATTACAAAAGCTAATAAAGGGAGCATATTTATAATCACCAGTATAATAGCAATAAGGGAATAGATAATAAAGCGTTTAGCATTCTTGCCGATGATCCTGAACATAGCAAAAATAAAGATCGATCCTAAAAATTCGGCCTGAATTGTCCATAGTACAGTGTTATAGGATGTAGCTCTGGTGTAATTAAAAAATGTTGTGAAAAAAGCTGACCAGATTACTTCCAGAAGATCAGGTTTAAAATTATACAATGAATTGATAGTAAGATTCGGAGGATTGAAAGACAAAGCTACTTTTTGATGATACATCAATCCGAAGCTTAATAACAGATAAGCAAAAAAGATAGAAAAAAATACAGGGATAAGCAGGCGGATATATCTTTTTAAAGGATAAACAAGTAGTGCATTTTTATGTGGCCGGCCTGCCTTAAAAAAAGCAATTGAAAGCACATAGGAACTTAACAGCCAGAATATCCATACGGCAAGTTCTCCATTGGTAAACAGAATTACTATATGGATAATGATAGCTTTTATAAAGTAGGGTAAAAAAAAAGCATTATTAATGACAGCAAAAAGCCGGATCTCATAAAAAGGAATAAAAAAAAATATCCCCAAATGACCTAAAAGAACTGCAAAAGCCGCTATACCACGTAATCCTTCCAAATATTTAATTTTTTTCATCGGCAAAAACGCAAATTCGGCTTGAAAAAGTAAGATAAGGATATTTTCAACTTTTCTAATATTGATTTTGAATTTTAAATATTTCAATTATCTTTGCAGTTCTAAAAACTACCAGAGGAGGTATATACAAATGTTAATAATAGATTCAAAAGATTGCGAAAACATAGACAAAGCGCTTAAGAAATACAAGAAGAAATTCGAAAAAAGCCGCGTTCTATTACAGTTAAGAGAAAGACAAGCTTTTATCAAGCCTTCTATCAGACGCCGTAAAGAAGTGTTGAAAGCAGTCTACAAACAGAATATAGCAAGCGGTAAAATCGACGTTTAGTCGTTTTTATAGCTATCAGTAATATTTTAAACTGATAACCGGTTATTGTAACTTTGGTTATCAGTTTTTTTATGCCCCAAAGTAACCAGGAAATAATACAGCCTTTTTTAGATTACCTCAAATTCCAAAAAAGGTATTCTCAGCATACTATTATTTCTTATGAGAACGACCTCATCTCTTTTTTTGATTTTATTGAGTTGCAATTCGGCAGCATGCCTTTGGCTGATATCAATTCTTCCTTTGTCCGTAGCTGGTTAGCTAGCTTAAAAGAGGGTAAAATGACCTCTAAAAGCATTAACCGTAAGATATCTGCCCTAAAATCCTTTTTCAAATACCAGCTAAAAAATGGGTTATTACAGGCAAGTCCCATGGGGGCTATTATATCGCCAAAGATCAGCAAACGGTTACCCCAATTTGTGGCAGAAAATGATATGCACGACCTGTTTGCCTACATGGAATTCCCCGATACATGGGATGGTAGAACGGATAAATTATTATTGCAGCTTTTATACAATACTGGCATGCGTAGAGCAGAGCTGGTAGGTTTAAAAGAATCGCAGATAGATAAAGGTAATACTTCTATAAAAGTACTAGGCAAAGGCAATAAGGAACGCGTACTACCCGTAAGCAATGAATTGATAAATTCTATACTGGAATACATGGCTGCGAAAAGAACATTGTTTGAGCAATTTGATCCTGCGGTTGTACTGATCAGTAAAAAAGGCCGCCAGCTTGATCCTAAGCAGGTTTATATTGTAGTTAAAAAATATCTTTCTCAGGTCACTACCATCGATAAGAAAAGTCCGCATGTACTTCGCCACAGCTTTGCCACTCATTTAATGAATAACGGGGCTGACCTGAATGCGGTTAAAGAATTATTAGGACATAGCAGTCTGGCTGCCACGCAGATATACACCCATAATACCATCGAAAAGTTAAAAGACATATACAAAAAAGCCCACCCTAAGGCATAGTTTTTGTGGATAATATTGTTGGAAAACTGTGCGTTTTTTTCTTTTGGAAATCCGGTCCATAGAAGATAACTTCAAGTAATTGAATTTCCTACTCCAATTAATCTAAAAAACCGCTAAATGAAGTAATACATCTACTCGATTTTATCACAAAATTCTTCACTATTTAAATTAAAGTGCCATGAACGTAAACATCCAAACAGTACATTTTGACGCAGATTCAAAATTGGTATCTTATGTTGAGACAAGAATTTCTAAGATCTACCAATTTCATGAGAAGATAACCACAGTAGATGTATACCTTAAATTAGATAATGTCGTCCATACCATAAAGGATAAAATAGCAGAGATAAAGATCAATATACCCGGACATCATTTTTTTGTAAAACAATCATCCAAATCATTTGAGCAAAGTTTTGATGAAGCTTTAAACTCAATGATAACACAGATAAAACGAAAGAAAGAGAAGATACTGATATAGCAGGCTAAATACCAAAATACAATAAGGCAAATCCCAAATTCTACCGCATATCTGTATAGAATTTGGGATTTACTTTTATGTTTTTTGAAATTTGTTTTTGTTGGGATTTAGCCGCTACTTCAGGCTTTTGCCTATTTATTTTTTTATTGGGCAAAAAAAACATTTCCAAAATTTTTGTATTAATCAAATTCACTTACATTTGCATTCCTAAAAAATAAGGAATAAAAATTTGCTTGTTTTTACAAATAGGAAAAGTTCTTTAAAAAGCCGAAGTAGCTCAGTTGGTAGAGCAACTGATTTGTAATCAGTAGGTCGCTGGTTCGACTCCAGTCTTCGGCTCAGTTTTAACCAGTATAAAGTTTGTATAAAACCTTATACTTAATGGGTAGATGGCCGAGTGGTTAAAGGCGACAGACTGTAAATCTGTTCACGCGAGTGTACGTAGGTTCGAACCCTACTCTGCCCACAGATAGTTCTTTTTTATTTTGGATTTTAACTAGCGGAAGTAGCTCATTTGGTAGAGCGGTAGCCTTCCAAGCTTCAGGTGGCCGGTTCGAGCCCGGTCTTCCGCTCAGAACAATTGACAATTGAAAATTGACAGTTGATAATTAATTGTCAATTTTCAATTCTTAATTGTCAACTGAGTTAAGCCGTCGTAGCTCAGGGGTAGAGCATCCCGATGATAATCGGGAGGGTCAAAAGTCCGACCTGCACAAAGGCTTAAATAAATTAGCCGTCGTAGCTCAGGGGTAGAGCACTTCCTTGGTAGGGAAGGGGTCATGAGTTCGATTCTCATTGATGGCTCTATAGTTCTTAAAAGCTAAGAAGGATTAGCGAGAAGAGGTTGAAATAGAATTATAAAAATTATTAAAGAATAACAGTCAATGGTTACAGACTATAAATGAGAACCAATTTCAAAACAAATATTAAAAATTAAACAATGGCAAAAGAAGCATTCAAGAGGGATAAGCCCCATCTTAACGTTGGTACTATCGGTCACGTGGATCACGGTAAAACAACACTTACAGCCGCTATAACCGATGTTTTGTCTAAAAAAGGTTTAGCGGAGAAAAAAAATTACGATGATATCGATGGAGCTCCTGAAGAAAAAGAAAGGGGTATCACTATCAATACAGCGCACGTAGAGTATGCTACAGCATTACGTCACTACGCTCACGTTGATTGTCCGGGTCACGCCGATTATGTGAAAAACATGATCACTGGTGCTGCTCAAATGGATGGTGCTATCTTAGTTGTTGCTGCGACCGATGGTCCAATGCCACAAACTAAAGAGCATATCCTATTGGCTCGTCAGGTAGGTGTACCTCAAATCGTTGTTTTCATGAACAAAGTTGATTTGGTAGATGATCCTGAATTATTAGAATTAGTTGAAATGGAAATTCGTGAGTTGTTAACTTCTTACGGTTTCGACGGAGATAAAACACCAATTATACAAGGTTCTGCAACTGGCGCTCTTGCTGGTGATGCAAAATGGATCGCTAAGATCGACGAATTAATGGATGCTGTTGATAGCTACATTCCATTACCTCCAAGATTAGTTGATTTGCCTTTCTTGATGAGTGTTGAGGATGTATTCTCTATCACTGGTCGTGGAACTGTTGCTACTGGCCGTATTGAAAGAGGTCGTATCAAAGTTGGTGAAGGTGTTGAGATCGTAGGTTTAATGGAAAAACCATTGACTTCGACTTGTACAGGTGTTGAAATGTTCAAAAAATTGCTTGACGAAGGTGAAGCTGGTGATAATGCAGGTCTTTTATTACGTGGTATTGAAAAAACGCAGATCCGTCGTGGTATGGTTCTTTGCAAACCAGGTTCTATCACTCCACACACTGCTTTTAAAGGTGAAGTTTACGTATTAAGCAAAGAAGAAGGTGGACGTCATACTCCATTCTTCAACAAATATCGTCCTCAGTTCTACTTCCGTACTACGGATGTAACTGGAGAAGTTACTTTGAATGCAGGTACTGAAATGGTTATGCCTGGTGATAACACTTCATTGAATGTTGTGTTGATCCAACCGATCGCAATGGAAAAAGGTTTGAAATTCGCGATTCGTGAAGGTGGCCGTACTGTAGGTGCTGGTCAGGTTACTGAAATAGTTAAATAAGCAAAAAAGTTTAGGCTTTTTAGCTTTTAGTCGAAAGACATGCAAATTGTTTTATTATATTTGCAAAATAAGATTACAAAAGCTGTTCCAATCAACCGGAATAGCTTTTGCTTTTCTACGGGAATGGTGCAACGGTAGCATACGGGTCTCCAAAACCTTTGATCTTGGTTCGAATCCTAGTTCCCGTGCCAGAAAATATAATGTGCTGATATGCTAATGTGCTGATTTGCTAATAACAAACACTCAGACTTCACAAAAAAATTAGCACATTAGCAAATTAGCTAATTAGCAAATTGACAATTATGAACAAATTAACAGCATACATCAAAGACTCTTACACAGAGCTTGTAGAGAAAGTAACCTGGCCTAACTGGGATGAGTTACAACAATCTACAATGATCGTTCTAGGCGCAACAGCTGTCATTACCCTTATCGTTTGGATAATGGATTTTGTAGCTAACGGGTCATTGAAATTTATTTACTCTTTATTTGCAACAAAAGGATAATGGAAGACATCATAGTACAAGAAAAAGAAAGCAAATGGTACGTACTCCGCGTTGTAAGTGGCAAGGAGCGTAAAATTAAAGAATACCTTGATAAAGACATTATCCGTAACGGATGGTCTGAGGTCATCAAACAGATATTTTTACCTGTTGAGAAAGTGTATAAAGTAGTGAACGGTAAAAAGGTAATGAGAGAAAGAAATTTCTATCCTGGTTATGTGATGATCGAAGTATCTGACAATAAACTGAATGATGATATGGTTCAACATATCAGCAATATCAGCAACGTTATGCACTTTTTAACGGATGGTAAAGGCAGTAAAGGGAATATCATTTCTTTACGCAGATCAGAAGTAAATAAGATGTTAGGTAAGGTTGATGAAATGGGCGAAGGCGGCGGAATTACCATGAGCGAACCATTCATTATCGGTGAAACGATCAAGATCATTGATGGGCCGTTCAACGACTTTAACGGCGTTATCGAAGAAGTAAACGATGAAAAGAAGAAATTGAAAGTACAGGTTAAGATCTTCGGTAGAGCTACTCCGGTTGAGTTGAACTACATGCAGGTTGAAAAACTAGCTTAAATTTTTCTATTAAATATTTGCAAAGCCATCCTTTTTGGGTGGCTTTTTTTATTCATGCTGTTTTGTATTTTGTTTTTAGTATTTGTTTTTTGTATGATGTACTTTCGCGCCATGACGATAAATACCGCCTTGCTAGGCAGAAGTAGTAATGCCTGCGAATTATGCAGCGAACCCGATCAAAACTTACATGCTTACGCAGTTCCACCTAAAGATGATTCTATCGATAACCTGGTTGTGTTGTGTGTTCACTGTTATGATAAAATAAATAAATCAGATTATAGCGATCCTAACTACTGGCGTTTTCTTACAGGAAGTATCTGGAACGAAGTACCCGCAGTGCAGGCTTTATCTTACAAAATATTAAATAAGCTTATTGCAGAAGAATGGGCGGCGGAAACGGTAGAGTCTGTTTCATTAGAAGAATCGGTAATAAACTGGGCAAATGCCGAAGACGATGCAGCAGCAGCCAAGGTTATTCATAAAGATGCCTTTGGCGTAGTATTAGCAACAGGAGATTCAGTTGTGTTAACACAGAACCTGAACGTAAAAGGAGCCAATTTTATAGCGCCAAAAGGCACTATTGTCCGCAAAATAAAACTGGTAGAAAACAATGCCGAACAGGTAGAAGGTAAGATAGAAGGAGATACCATTGTGATATTGACAAAGTACCTGAGAAAATCGACCGTTTAAAAGGGCTGAAACCTTTGGCAGGATTGAAAAATAGCTGAAAATAATTGCAAAAAAATAGGGAATAATCAATTATTTATTTATCTTTGCGCTCCCAAAAAGAGTTCTTAGTAAGAAATTATTGACTTGGGAGTTTCGGTTATTGCCGGAACGCTATCACCAAAAAACGTAAAACATGGCAAAAGAGATCACGGCCTATGTCAAGCTCCAATGTAAAGGAGGACAAGCCAATCCAGCACCACCAATCGGGCCTGCATTAGGTTCTAAAGGTATCAACATCATGGAGTTCTGTAAGCAATTCAATGCTAGAACCCAGGATAAACAAGGGAAAGTTCTTCCCGTTCTTATCACAGTATTTGCTGATAAGTCTTTCGAATTCATCATCAAAACTCCTCCGGCAGCTGTACAGTTAATGGATGCTGCTAAGATCACATCTGGTAGTAAAGAGTCTAACCGTGTAAAAGTTGGTAAAGTAACCTGGGCACAGATCGAAGAGATCGCTAAGGATAAAATGCCAGATTTAAACGCGTTCACGTTAACCAGCGCTATGAAAATGGTTGCTGGTACTGCACGTAGCATCGGTTTAACTGTTGAAGGACAAGCACCAACCGCAAATTAATTATCAACCACAAAAATTTTAGAAAATGATTACTAAAAAAAGAAAATTAGCAAATGCTAAGGTTGATATTAATAAAGCATATTCTTTGAAAGATGCGTCAACTTTAGTTAAAGAAATAAACACAACAAAATTTGATAGTTCTGTTGATTTACATATCAAATTAGGAGTAGATCCTAAGAAAGCTGATCAGGCTATCCGTGGTACGGTGTCATTACCTCATGGTACTGGTAAAACTAAAACTGTATTGGTTCTTTGCACTCCTGATAAGGAACAAGCTGCAAAAGACGCCGGTGCTGATTTCGTTGGCTTAGATGAATTTATCACTAAGATCGAAGGTGGCTGGACAGCTATCGATGTAATTATCGCTACACCGTCTGTAATGCCTAAGATAGGGAAACTTGGTAAAGTATTAGGTCCTCGTAACTTAATGCCAAACCCTAAAACTGGTACGGTTACTAATGATGTAGCTGCAGCAGTGAATGAAGTTAAAGGTGGTAAAATTGCATTCAAAGTTGATAAAGTGGGTATCATTCACGCTTCTATCGGTCGCGTAAGTTTCGCTCCTGATAAAATAGCAGAAAACAGCCAGGAATTAATTAATGCTATCATTAGATTAAAACCATCTTCTTCAAAAGGAACATACCTTAAAGGAGTTAGCATGGCCAGCTCAATGAGCCCTGGTATTTTGATTGACACTAAAACGGTACAGAATTAATTTACTATAGAAGCGCACAGCGAGTCTATTAAAAAATATTTGTTATGACTAAACAGGAAAAAAACGACGTGATAGAAGTGCTGAAAGGCAAATTCTCTCAGTATAATAATTTCTACATCACTGATACAGAAAGCTTGACAGTTGCTCAGGTGACTACGTTACGTGGCCATTGCTTTAACAAGCAAGTAGAAATGAAGGTAGCAAAAAACACCCTTATTAAAAAAGCATTAGAAAGTTTAGATGCTGAAAAATATGCAGGTGTGTATGAATCTTTAAACAAAGTAACTGCAGTATTGTTCAGCGAAAATCCAAAAGATCCGGCTGTTATCATTAGCAGTTTCCGTAGAGAAAACAATAACGAAAGACCTGTGTTAAAAGCAGCTTTCATTAACGGTGATGTATTTATTGGTAACGATAAACTGGTTGCATTAACACAGATCAAGACTAAGAATGAATTGATCGGTGAAGTGATCGGATTATTACAATCTCCAATCCAACGTGTATTGGGTGCATTACAAAACAAAGATGCCGGAAAAGCGCCTGAAGCAAGTGCTGCAGTAGAAGCTGCGCCGGTTGCAGAAGCAAAAGTAGAAGCGGCTCCGGTTGCAGAAGCTCCAGCTGCTCCAACAGCAGAAGCTACACCAGCTGCTGACGCAACAGCAACACCAGCGGCAGAATAATTTAATAATCTACCGGTAACCGTAAGGAAACCAGTAATTATATAATAGAAACAATTTTTTAATAACCTCCGCCGGAGTTAGTAAACTATGAAGGCGGAAAAAATGTAAACATTATGGCAGACGTAAAAGTATTAGCTGAAAAATTAGTAGGCTTAACAGTAAAAGAAGTACAAGAATTAGCAGAATTCTTAAAATCAGAATACGGTATCGAACCAGCTGCAGCAGCAGTTGTAGTAAGTGCTGGTGGTGGTGCAGCAGCAGTAGCTGAAGAGAAAACATCTTTCAATGTTATCTTGAAAAGCGGTGGTGCTAACAAATTAGCGGTTGTTAAGATCGTTAAAGAATTAACTGGCTTAGGTTTGAAAGAAGCTAAGGATCTAGTTGATGGCGCTCCAAAAGCTATTAAAGAAGGCGTTGATAAAGCTACTTCAGAAGAATTAAAAGCTAAATTGATTGAAGCAGGTGCTGAAGTTGAAATCGCTTAATTAATTCGATTAAATAAGTTAAAGTATACGCATACCCAAAAGGTATGCGTATTGCTTTGTAGTTTATGCAGTAACAGTTTATCTTTGAAAGAATGTCTGATGTCTGATCGCAGATATCGGATGTTTAAAATCAGCAATCATACATCAGCAATCGTTATGGTTAAATTAAAATGTCTTTTTATCGGTAAGGAAGAAAAATCTTTACAAACCATTTTTGATTATGCTTCCACATTATCATCGCTGGCTGTTGTAGGTAAACCGGTCAGTACAAAAAAAGAGGTGCAATATTTTTTACAGGAGTTTGCGCCCGATATTATTTTTTGTGATGCAATGGCAATAAATGCTGATATAGAGAAATTGCTGGCACAAAAGGATACAAAAGCATTGATCGTGGTAGTATCTGCCGAAGGCGAAATAATGAGCGCAGAATTGCCTTATAATGTGTTTAGCTTTATGCCTAAACCTGTTTCGCTTGACCTGCTTTTACAATTGGTATCGCGTATCAACAATTACTTACACGGAGAAATAAAAAAACAAGTGAGTGGGCAAAATGATTTTGTTTTTATTAAATCTGCCTATAAATTTCATAAGATAAAATTCACCGATATCCTTTTTTGTGAAGGCATGAAAGATTATACGCAGGTACATATCATCAACCGGGAAAAACCAATTATTACTTTACAGAATTTAAAAACTTTTGTGAGTAAATTGCCTGCTGATCAGTTTATCCGGGTGCATCGTTCTTTTGTTGTATCGCTGAATAATATTGATATGGTGAGCAAGAATGAGATCACTATTGGAAAAAAAGAATTGCCGATAGGAGAGAGTTACCGGGACCAATTGTTTAGCATTATTCAACAATCTTCATAAAAAAAGGAGTTACATTTTGTAACTCCTTTTTATTTATTCAATTATATGTAATTGTCTTAATTCACTTCCACTTACAGTGGGAGGAATATGGTGTTGTTTTATTTTTTCAATAACCAACGCCGCAACTTTTTCTGCATCACTTTCCGTTAAAAAATATTGCTTGCCCGGAACACCGGGAATGAAAGGTTGATTGATATATAGTTGATCTCCAACATATATTTTATATCCCCATCCTGTTCCTGATTGAAACGTACTGTCTTTGATCAATAGTAATTCACTACCATTTGAATCAGGGGCGTTATTATTATTCGTACAGCTTGTTGCTATTAATAACATTACCAGAAAACCAGCGCCGAATAAACTTATTATGTTCGGTTTAAACTTAGTCAAGTGCATTGTAAGGCTGTGTTGGAAACCATTCCCAAAAATCTGAGAATTGGCCTGTATTTATAGTCGCATTTCTACCAGTTCCTACGAAACCGCGGTTACCTATTGTAAATGCTACAGCACCTTCTCTTGCTAACCCTTCATACGAAGTTTCCTGGTACCAAAGATCATTTTTAATATCATATTCCCAGGTATCAGCTCTTTCAGCACCATTATTACCTGTTGTTAAATAAGCAAAATCACCCATTACAAAAGCAACAGCATTTGTTCTTACCATTGCATATAGATCATCATAGCTTTCTGTAGAAAAGTTACTGATATGTCTTTTTTGGGTCCATGTAATACTGTCGCCATTTGTTCCAGGTACTACTTCCATAGCAAACAATTGATTACAAATACTTGTGTTGCCATTATTTGATCCTGTACATACATAAGCAGTAGTATCGTTGGAAACAAATGCTACAGCCTGAGAACATTTTGTACCGGGAAATGACGCAACATTTTTCCATTGATCATGTACCGGATCATATTGATAAGTATCGCTTAGATAAGCTCCGCCTGTGTATCCTGTTGTTATATATCCTTTTCCTCCCAGTTCAAAGCCAACAGCATCATACCTGGCAGTTGCCGGGAAATCAGCCATTTGTTCCCATTTGTTAAGTGAAGGAATGTATGCCCAAAAATCTTTCAAAGCGTTACTACCATCATAACCTGTACCTATATAGCCGGTATCTCCAATGTTAAATGCAACAGCAGAGCTGCGCGGAGTACCCGGAAAACTATCTAATTGAGTTTCTGTACCAAAAGTAGATCCTGCCCAGTTACCTGTTTTGTCTGCATCTGTTGAAGGATCGGGAGTGTATTGCCAAAGATCATAATAACGACCAAGGCTATCTTGTGCTCCCGGAGTAGAGAAGAAAGTAAAATCTAATCCTGTGGTGACATAGCCGGAATTGCCTACTACAAAAGCTACTGCTTCACTACGGTTAGCCCCACCAAGATCTTCACGTCTGATCCAGTTACCAATTGAAGGATTGGAGTTTGTTTTAGTACAGGATGACGCCATTAATAAAATCCCTAATAAACCTACGAAAGAAAACACTCTTATTTTGTGCATACACTAATTTTTTTTCGAAAGTATTGTGTAAGTGCTCTGCTAAATCGTTAAAAAGTATTTAAAGCCTTTTTTTATATACCAACTGCCACTTTTAATATACTAATTATATTTAAACCCTTCCAATTCAAGTGTAGCCGCAAAAAACAACTTATTAGGTTTTGTATGCTGATAATGACGTTTTATATATATAAATTCGTTGTTCGTACATATTAACAATACCAAACTAGCTGTAAGAAATAATATTGCGGGCTAATAAAGGCACATTACCAACATGATTTTAATGCGAAAGAGATATTTATACCTGCCACTAACAATAATTATAAGTTATTTTCTCTCTATATCAATCAGTTCTTGTGAAAAAGCAAGCATCGTTATCGGAACTGATTTTATTGCAAACACACCCACCAATATAGCATACGTAGATACTTTAACTACACAAATATCTACGGTATATGTGGATTCATTTATTACTTCTGCGCCAGCGGCTTTATTAATTGGCGACTATACAGATGCTTATTTCGGGGTTGTATCTTCCAGGTCTTTTATGCAATTTGGATTGCCTGCTTCGTCTACAATCATTCCTTCCGGGTCTATTTACGACTCAACAGAAATAATTCTAAGGTTTAATAATAAGTATTACTATGGAGATACTTCAAAACCTTTTACCATAAACGTAAATCAGCTGGCAGATCCAATAACATTACAACCTAATCAGCCTGTTTTTTATAATATAGATTCTTTTAGTTATAATCCGGCAACCATAGTCTTAGGTAGCACACAGCTGCCTAATATCAGGCCCGCTGTAATTGATACGTTGTCGATCACGCTTAATGGAGATTCAACAGGTAAGGACCTTTTCAATAAATTTGTTACCGGTGCTCCTGAAATACAGAACAATCCAGCCTTTCTTAATTATTTTAAGGGATTAGCCATTTCAGGAAGTGGCAGCAACAGCATGGTTGGAGCATTTAAAGATAGTATAGAAATGCGCTTGCATTATCATACACCAGGCGGTAATAATTATACCTACCTGTCCTTCAACATGACCAATCCAATTAATCAATTTAATAATATCAGGGTTAACAGAACTGGGACAGCAATAGCAAGTTTAAGTGCTACTAATAAAATATTGCCTTCTTCTGTTACCGGAAATGCCGGTTATCTTCAATATACAACCGGGTCGATGGTAAAAATTAGTTTTCCTTTTCTACGCAATATTTTAACACTGCCAAACTTTGTTAAAATAATTAAAGCTCAACTGTTGGTTAAGCCTGTTAAGAACAGTTTTTCCCTGACATATGCATTACCTCCTCAACTAATATTAGCTCAAACAGATATAACAAATGCTATAGGAACTACTATTCCCGGAACCGGAAATCTTTATATAGATCAATTACAAGGGTTTGGAACTTCTTATACGTATGATCTTACCCGCTATTTTCAGCAATTGATACAGATCCCTGATGATAATAACGTTTATGGATATGGGTTGTTATTATTACCACCCAATGAAACAGCTATTCTTAACAGATTAGTAGTTGGTGATATCCGGCAGTCACAGAATTATGCTACCGAGGTACAAATATATTATGCAGCAGTTCAATAAAATAAGGCATTACATGATTTTAAGGAGTAGTATTTTTTTGGGGATGTTTTTTTTACTTGCATTGCCTGCAATGGTCAAGGCACAGAGTAATAGTTCGCCTTATTCCATAGTTGGATTAGGTAATATAGAAAATAGCGCGTTTGATCGTTACACAGGCATGGCTAATGCGGGTTTGGCTTTGTCTGATAGCAGGTACGTTAATAATGGAAATGCTGCATCGCTACCTAAACTAGCTAACCACGTTTTTACTTTTGAATTAGCGGTTAGATCAAGTATCGTTGATTATACCGGCGGCGGCCTATCAACAATAAATCCAAATCAAAAACCACCAAGTCCTACGGTTGATATTGCTTTTCGTAGAATGGCGATAGCTACAAAAATCACCAATAAATGGGGCTTTAGTCTTGGATTAGAACCTTATAGTACTGCCAATTACGATTACACTGCCAATAAATTAGTTCAGGGAAATAACGCTCAGATAGTGCTTGGAGAATACCATGGTAGCGGAGGGATCAACCGTTTTTATTTAGGCAACGGCTATCAGATCACGAGAAATACTTCTCTGGGAATTAATTCTTCTATTTTGTTCGGATCTCTTCAACAAGTGGAAACTCTTGTAAGTCCTGATGCACAGGCCGTTTTGGCCACTACTACAAGTGTCTTTCTTTCAGGAGCGTATTTTGATTTTAGTTTACAGACCAAAAAAAGACTTAACCATCATTGGATATCAACTTACGGTATAAGTTTTTCGCCTCAAACTACATTGCGTTCTTCTTATGATGTTGTTGTTACGGATGGTTCGACAGATACTTTAAAAAGTGACCCAACGGTAAATGATCGTTTTACTATACCTGCGCAACTAAAATTAGGTATCGCACTTATTAAAGATGATAAATATACTTTTACAATAAATGCAGAACAACAAAACTGGAGTGATATAAGAGGAAATGCTTTTATACCCGTTGGCGGAGCTTCTTATAAATTGATCGACAATAATAAAATCTCTATCGGCTTTCAGAAATCCAACAGATTAAAAAATGTATACGGTATTGAATATGAAAGGTCCTTTTTCCAACTAGGTTTGTATGGAGGCAATACTTATTTGCAGGTATCAGGTTTGCCGGTTACTGATTTTGGTGCAACATTAGGTTTCGGTAAAAATTCAAAAAAGAGCGGCCTGGGTTATTATATTGCCTTAGAAGCAGGCAGGAAAGGCAACTGGAACTCAGCCATATTAAGTGAGAACTATTTAAACATAAACCTGATATTATCTTATGCAGATCATTGGTTCAAAGGAAAGAAATACTATTAATAGTTAATTCAGTTGAACTGCAGGCAGGCGATAGGTTTGTCCGTCGTACACAAACAATTCATCAATTTCAATGCTCCAGTATTTAAATAATGGAGATTGTTCTAAATATTCGGTCACTTCTTTTTTATCCAGTGCATTGATCGTTATCCAGCAGCGCTGTGTTTCCATGCTTACAGAATAATAATCAATAATTCCTTTCGTGATCAGGTCGTTTATATAAACACGGTGTACAGGCACAACGGTCATGAAGTCATCATCCATATTAAAATGAATAGTGACCTGGTATTTGTTTAATTGCTTCTCGTTTAAATTTTCCATTCTACTACATTGTTTACCCATTCTTCTTTATACGAAGCGGTTATTTTTATATAATTATCTGTGTACCCCTCGATCGTATTATTCTTGCTGTGTTCAAATAATACTTTTCTTGTTTCCCCGATATGTTGCTGTGTAAAGTATTGCATTTTTTGATAACTTAGGTTACGTAATAATTTATTTCTTTCATTTCTGACATGAATCGGCACTACAGGTTTAAGCTCCAATGCATAAGTATTTGATCTTTCTGAATAAGTAAATACGTGTAAGTAAGAAATATCAAGACTATGCAAAAAGTCAAAAGTTTCTTTAAAGTCCTCGTCTGTTTCTCCCGGAAAACCAACTATCACATCGACACCAATAGCACAATGCGGCATTAACGTTTTTATCAACCCAACTTTTTCTGTGTACAATTCTCTTTTATAGCGTCTTCTCATTAAGCCAAGAATCTTATTGCTGCCACTTTGCAGCGGAATATGAAAATGAGGCATTATCTTTTTACTATTACTAACAAACTCAATGATATCATTGGTTAACAGGTTTGGTTCAATAGAAGAGATGCGGTAACGATCAATACCTTCTACAGTATCCAGTTCTTGCAGCAGTTCAAAAAAATTCTCTTCTTTGATCTTTCCGCCAGTTACACCTTTTCCAAAATCACCGAGGTTAACGCCTGTTAAAACAACTTCTTTTATGCCGTTGGCAGATAATTCTTTTACGTTGGCGATCACATTGCTGATACTATCGCTGCGACTTTTACCACGCGCCATTGGTATTGTGCAGAAAGAACAAGTATAATCACATCCATCCTGTACTTTTAAAAATGTTCTAGTACGATCGTTGATTGAATAAGAAGCAGTGAAAGTATTGACATCTTCAATATCGCAACTACAGATCTTTGCGCTATCGCCTTTTGTTATTTCTTTTAAATGATGTGTGATATTGAATTTTTCAGCTGCGCCTAATACAAGATCTACTCCTGGAATAGAAGCGATCTCTTCAGGTTTCAATTGTGCATAGCAACCAGTGATCACTACCATTGCTTCGGGTGCTTTCTTTTGTATGCGGCGCACTAATAAGCGGCATTCTTTATCTGCATTATCTGTTACCGAACAAGTGTTGATCACATACACATCAGCTACTGCTTCGAAATCAGTTTTAATAAACCCATCCTGTTCCAATAACCTTGATAAGGTAGAGGTTTCTGAAAAATTTAATTTGCAGCCTAAAGTATGTAATGCAACAGTTTTACTCATTCAATGCAAAGATAATAGAATGTACGATGTTTGATGTACGAGGTATGATGTTATAAAGTTTACCTTTTTTGAACATTTTCTAAAAAAGAACGTTAATTATCTGCATATTTTCCTTTCACATCGTACGTCGTACATCAAACATCGTACATAGCATTATATATTCTACATTCGCATACTTATTACGATCATATGTTTAAAAAATATATCCCATTTATTGTTTTGTTAGCGGCAGCTTTCGCGATTTTGTATATAAAATCACACCAGGTTGGGGTACGTCCTGAGCCGGTAGCAATGCATATCTCGCCAACATCGGCTGCAACGGCTATATCGTCTGCTGGAGATACGGCGATCGCTGATGACCCTATAAACCGCCATCCTGATAAAATAATTTACAGCAGGCATGCCCGTTGCCGTATGGACTGCAGGCATATTACCGAAACTGAAATAAAAGAGATCTTAACTAATGGGAAGATCAATTATACTAAAATAGAAGAAAATCCGAAAAGTAAAACCTATCCTTTAGAAGGAATTACACAGGAACACCAGCATTTACGCGTTGTTTTTGCGCCTAAAGGCGATATCGACGTGGAAGTGGTAACCTGTATCGACCTTGATAGGGAATGGAGTTGTGATTGCGAATAAATATTCTCGTAAATTTGCTTATTAGATCAATACGATGGCTATAAAATCTCTACTGGCAAAACCATTTGCCAATTACATTTACAAACAGATCAAAAAAGGAATGGAAACTGCTGTGGAAGACCAGCAAGCTGTTTTTGAAGCATTGATAAAAGTTGGTACCAAAACCGAATTTGGAAAAGACCATTCTTTTGATACGATCAAAACCCATGAAGACTTTGTAAAGCAGGTACCTATCCGGGATTACGAAGCTTTTAAACCTTATATCGAAAAAATCAAAGAAGGTAAGCACAATATTTTGTGGAAAGGCCAGCCGATCTATTTGGCTAAAACAAGCGGTACTACCAGCGGTGTGAAGTATATCCCTATTACCAAAGATTCTATTCCAAACCATATCAACACAGCACGCAATGCCTTATTATGCTATATGGCAGAGACCGGTAATACAAAATTTGCGGATGGTAAGCTCATCTTTTTAAGCGGCTCTCCGGAATTAGGAAGAGTAGGCGGTGTTCCTACTGGTCGCTTAAGTGGTATTGTTAATCACCATGTACCAGCCTATTTAAGAGGTAATCAATTACCATCTTACGAAACAAATTGTATTGAAGAATGGGAAGAAAAGCTCGATAAAATCGTTGAAGAAACCATCAATGCAGATATGACATTGATCAGTGCTATACCACCATGGATGCAAATGTATTTCGACAGATTAATTGAAAAAAGCGGTAAAAAAGTAGGAGAGTTATTTCCTAATTTTAGCGTAATGGTACAGGGCGGCGTAAACTTCGAACCATACAAGGCTAAATTATTTGAGAGTATCGGCAGAAAAATAGATTGTATCGAAATGTTTCCTGCAAGTGAAGGCTTTTTTGCTTTTCAGGATAGTCAGACAGCACCGGGATTATTATTAAATACCAATAGCGGGATATTTTTCGAATTTGTTCCTGCAGCAGAGATCTTTAATGAGAATCCAACAAGGCTAACATTAAAGGATGTAAAAATAGGAGAGAATTATGCGCTGATAATTACTAATAACGCAGGTTTGTGGGCGTACAATATTGGAGATACCGTGAAGTTTGTATCGACAGATCCTTATCGTTTGATTGTTAGCGGAAGAACAAAACATTTTATATCTGCCTTTGGCGAACATGTGATCGGTGAAGAAGTAGAAGCTGCATTATTAAAAGCTGCCACAGAAGAAAATATTCATGTAACAGAATTTACAGTAGCGCCAATGATCAGTAGCGATAAGGGAAAAAGCTATCATGAATGGTTTATTGAGTTTGAAAATACCCCAGCTGATCTGAGCAGGTTTGCTGCTAAGATCGATGATAATTTACGCAAGAAGAATGTGTATTACGATGATTTAGTAGGCGGTAATATCTTAGATAAACTAAAGATATCGGTAGTGCAAAAGAATGGCTTTATCGATTATATGAAAAGCGTTGGCAAACTCGGAGGACAAAACAAAGTGCCTCGTTTAAGTAACGATCGAAAATTAGCGGATGAGTTGAAGCCTTTTTCTATTTAAGACTCAGGTATTTAGGTCGAAAAAAAGTTAATAAAAAACTGCCCCGATATTTAAAATATCTATATCTTTGCGCTGCTTTACTATTATAAGCAAAATGAACAGCAAACACTTCCATATCATTAATACAAATTTCAACCCTGGCAGGGTGCTATTTGCTATTGGGACTGTTGTAAAAACTTCCCCACGACGCCGACCTGGTTGCTGATAGGCCGAGCATTTTTGTAATGCCCCTGTCAGTGAAAAAATCTCCAGAAACGGGTTCTTACTAATTTACTTTTTTTCAACATTATTTATTTAACTATTTCAATTTTAAGCTAATTGGAAACAGATAACATTATAGTTCGGGTTGCATCCCCAAGCGACAGTCGTTTCGCA
>DATHHR010000046.1:0-3386 GCA_035317105.1 Ferruginibacter sp.
TTATAAAAAGATGCCAGCTTTAATGCATTCTCATTTGCTTCTGCGCCTGAGTTACATAAAAACAATTGATAATCCTCTTTACCCGAAACCTTACCTAACTTTTCAGCCAGTTCAACTTGCAATGGAATTTTTATTGAGTTAGAATAGAAACCAACTTTATGCAATTGATCTTCCAAGCGTTTTACATAATGAGGATGTGTGTGGCCGATACTAATAACGGCGTGGCCACCATATAAGTCTAGATATTTTTGATTTGTATCATCCCATACATAAGAGCCCGCAGCTTTTACAATGGTGATATCATTTAATGGATATACGTCGAATGGTTTCATTTTAAAAATAGTTTGCTTTTAATTTTAAGCCGGTTGTTTCTTCCAGGCCAAAAATCAGGTTCATATTTTGTACTGCTTGTCCGCTGGCGCCTTTCACTAAATTATCAATAGCAGAATGTATGACTAACCTGTTCCCTATTTTTTCTAATTGAATGATGCACTTATTCGTATTCACGACCTGCTTCAAAGACAGCGATTCTGTTTGTACTGTTGTGAACGGATGACCGTCATAGTATGCTGTATATAATGCGTTCAATTCATCAAGGCTCTTGTCACTTTTTACCTGCGAGCTGATGAAGATGCCTCGTGTGAAGTCACCGCGCCATGGAACAAAATATAAACCTCCTTGCTTCGGTGAAGCTGGAAAGCTATTTTGCAATTGGTGCAATGACTGCTGTATTTCGTCGTTATGCTGATGCGTTAATGTTTTGTAGCCCGAGATATTATTTTGTCTGTAACTAAAATGAGAAGTAGGTGAAAGCGATTGTCCGGCACCGGTACTTCCCGTGATGCCCGTTGTATTAATATCTTCCGGTAACAATCCTGCTTTTGCCAATGGCAATAAACCTAACTGAATGGCCGTTGCAAAACAACCCGGATTGGCAACATTATTTGCTTTCTTGATATCTTCTCTTTGTAATTCCGGAAGTCCGTAGACAAATTTCCTTCCATTTATTTCAGCATCTGCCACTAACCTGAAATCGTTGCCGATATCGATCAGTTTTATTTGAGCTGGAATATTATTTGCTGCAACAAATTTCTTTGCTTCACCATGACCTGCACAAAAGAAGATCACATCAATGCCCCCATCCCCTAAAGGGGGGAAACTGGCAGAAAATTTAAGATCGGTTTCACCAACAAGGTCAGCATGTATCTTACTTACAAGATTGCCTGCATTGCTTCCGCTCTGTGCAAAAGAAATAGTAGCATTCGGATGATTCAATAATAAACGTATCAATTCGCCCCCGGTATATCCTGCAGCGCCTATAATTCCTACGTTTATTATCTTAGCCATTGTTACTTTCTTTTACTTTATGATAGATTGAAGTCTGATTACCAAATATCTTACTAAAGCCTCTTACATCTTCGCCTGTAAAGCCTGTATTCATTTCGCCATATTTGCCAAATTTAGCAGACATCAGATCATGTGTTGATTCAATACCGATCATTTGAAAACGATAAGGCAGCAATTGTACAAACACATCACCAGTTACGGTTTCCTGACTACTTGTAAAATAAGCTTCAATATCGCGCATTACAGGATCCAAAATTTGTCCCTCATGCAACCAGCTGCCATAAAATAATGCTAATTGATCTTTCCAGTTCAATTGCCATTTTGTAAGCACATGTTTTTCTAATGCATGGTGCGCTTTTAAAATAACCATTGGGGCTGCTGCTTCAAAACCTACGCGTCCTTTAATACCAATGATCGTATCACCAACATGTATATCTCTGCCGATACCATACGCACCTGCAATCGTTTGTAAATATTGTATCGCTTCTGTAGGATGGCCGAATTTTTTATCGTTGATAGATCTCAATTCTCCTTTTACAAAACTCAGTTTAACTTCTTCGCTTCCTGTTTTAGTAACCTGTGTTGGCCATGCTTCTTCAGGAAGAATCCCTTTGCTATTTAATGTTTCTTTACCACCAACGCTTGTTCCCCATAAACCTTTATTGATCGAGTACATCGATTTTTCAAAATTCATGTCAACACCTTTCCCTTTCAAATAAGCGATCTCTTCTTCCCTGCTTAATTTCAGATCTCTGATCGGCGTGATAATTTCAATACCCGGAATTAAGATATGAAAGATCATATCAAAACGTACCTGGTCATTTCCCGCACCGGTACTTCCGTGTGCTACCGCATCTGCGTTTAATTTTTTTGCATGTTCAGCAATATGTAAAGCCTGGCTTAATCTTTCTGCGCTTACACTTAGCGGATAAGTATTATTTTTTAAGCAATTACCAAATATCAAATACTTAACAATATCATCATAATAACTTTTAACCGCATTAACAGCTGTATGTGTCTTTACACCAAGCTTGTAAGCATGCGCTTCGATTTGTTTGATCTCTTCTTCAGAAAAACCTCCGGTGTTTACGATAATGCTATGCACTTCGTATCCCTTATCCTCAAAATGCTTTACGCAGAATGTAGTATCTAATCCGCCACTAAATCCTAACACAACTTTCTTGATGCCCCCATCCCCTGAAGGGGTGTTAGATGACAATGTGCTTTTTGAATTACTTATATCCACTTTTATAATTATTAGTATCTAAAAAAATTAATGCTCAAGTCCCCCTTTAGGGGATAGGGGCAACTTAAAAATTGAAAAAATATTTTAATATCATCTTGCTTAGACTTCCGCCTCCGCCTTTTTTAAATCTTTTTAAGAAACGGCTTTGTTTAGCTTCCATGAATCTTCCGTAGGCTTCGGAATTTTGTTTAAAGTCTTCTTTTGTTTCTTCAGGAGTTGTATGTTCTTTTGGATCGTACAACATGGCTGTACACATACAATTCTTTCTTTCCTTGCTCATCAAGATATCGTAGTTCACACAGCTTTTGCAGCCTGCCCAAAATTCTTCATCATTTGTTAACTCAGAATAAGTAACCGGTTCATAGCCCAGGTCAGAATTTATTTTCATCACTGCAAGGCCGGTAGTCAACCCAAATATTTTTGCATTCGGATATTTTTCTCTCGATAAAGCGAACACTCTATGCTTGATATGTTTGGCAACACCACTTTTTCTAAAGGCAGGCGCAACGATCAACCCGCTATTCGCAACGAATTCATCATGTCCCCATGCTTCGATATAACAAAAGCCAACCCATTGGTCATCGGTTGTTAATGCTATCACCGCTTTGCCTTCTTCCATCTTTTTTTGAATGTACTCAGGAGAACGTTTAGCAATGCCGGTACCTCTAGCTGCCGCAGAGGCTTCCATTTCGTCTGTAATAGTTTTTGCGAAACGACTGTCGCTTGGGGATGCAACCCGAACTATAATGTTATCTGTTTCCAATTAGCTTAAAATTGAAATAGTTAAATAAAT
>DATHHR010000047.1:0-6811 GCA_035317105.1 Ferruginibacter sp.
AAAGAAAAAGAAAAAGGCTTTCACAGATTAGAGCTGATCAAAAACCTATTGCCTGTCTATTTGGAAGTACTTAAAAAATTAGATGATAGCAATGCGCATTATATTCAGTTCGATGAGCCTTGTTTGGCGTTGAATTTAACAGCGGCAGAACAACAGGTATTTGTAGATACGTATAAGACTATTCAAAAAGCATTTCCAAACCTGCACATTATTTTGGCGAGTTATTTCGAATGTTACGGTCAAAATTTACAAACAGCATTGAGCCTTCCGGTGCAGACGATCCATCTTGACCTGGTTCGTTGCCCCTTACAGTTAGATGATATTTTAACTGCCGATTTTGTAAAAAGAAAAACTAATTTATCATTAGGGATAGTCGATGGAAGAAATATCTGGAAAAATGATTTTACACATTCATTGCAATTTATAAATAAAGCAGTAAAAGCATTGGGTAGTACGGAAAGAATAATGATCGCGCCATCTTGTTCTTTATTACATGTGCCTTATGACCTGGACCTGGAAACAAATGAAAAAAATCTTTCTGCAGAGATCAAGAACTGGATGTCTTTTGCCAAACAAAAAATTGATGAGATCGTAACCTTAGCAGAGTTATCAAAAGAAAACCCATCAGAAGAAGTATTGGAAAAATTATGGAAAAATAAAGAAGCCAATCATAACAGGACCGTCTCTCCTATCATCCACAAACAAAAAATAAAAGACAGGGTAAAAGCTGTAACAGCAGCAGACGCCGCCCGCAAAAATATTTTTGCTGTAAGAAAGGAAAAACAGCAAAAGGCATTGGGCTTACCCTTATTTCCAACAACTACGATCGGTTCATTTCCTCAAACAACAGAAGTGAGGTCATGGAGAGCTAAATGGAAAAAAGGCGAATTAACCAATGAAGAATACGACGCACTGATCAAACAAGAAACTGCCGAATCAATTATCTGGCAGGATGAAATAGGCATTGATGTATTGGTACATGGTGAGTTTGAAAGAAACGATATGGTAGAATATTTTGGCGAACAATTAGAAGGATTTGCTTTTACACAAAACGGCTGGGTACAAAGCTATGGTAGCCGCTGTGTTAAGCCGCCGGTAATTGTCGGTGATGTTGAACGCAAAGAAGCGATGACAGTTTACTACACAAAATATGCGCAATCATTAACAACAACACCGGTAAAAGGAATGCTGACCGGACCGGTTACTATTCTACAATGGAGCTTTGTAAGGAACGATCAGCCACGCAGCGAAACCTGTATGCAAATTGCCTTTGCGATCCGCGATGAAGTAACGGATCTTGAAAATGCCGGCATCAAAATAATTCAAATAGATGAGCCCGCTATAAGAGAAGGCCTGCCTTTAAGAAAAGAGAACTGGAAAGAATACCTTGACTGGGCAGTAAAAGCATTTAAAGTATCCTCAACAGGTGTGGCAGATGAAACACAAATTCATACGCATATGTGTTATTCAGAGTTCAACGATATTATTGAAAGCATTGCTGCCATGGATGCAGATGTGATCACTATCGAAACATCGCGCTCACAAATGGAACTATTAGATGTGTTTGCCGCGTTTAAATACCCAAATGATATCGGTCCGGGTGTATATGATATTCACTCGCCACGCGTTCCATCAAAACAAGAAATAATCAGTTTGATGTACAAAGCGCTGGAAGTGATCCCTGCAAAACAATTATGGGTAAACCCAGATTGTGGCTTAAAGACCAGAGGCTGGCCGGAAACTAAAACTGCCTTACAAGCAATGGTTGATGCAGCAAGGGAATTAAGAGCAAGGGTAGGGCACACAGTAAACGCATAGCTGGAGATAAAATCCAAAAGACAATAAATCAAATTTCAAAACTGGAGTACAAAAAAAGAGCCGCTGAATTCAGCGGCTCTTTTTTTGTTTTTTGATTTATTGTCTTTTGGATCTTTATTTATTGTGGTCTTTCACTCAACTCCAACCACCTTGTTTCTTTTTCATCGAGTAATTTAATAATAACACTCGTGCGGTCTGCTGCTTTTTGCAATGCTGTAAAATCCAAAGCGCCCGTACTCATTTCTTCTTCCAGCAATGCTTTTTCTTTTTGTAGCTCGGGCATTTCTTTATCTAATAGTTCCAACTCTCTTTTTTCTTTGAAGGAAAGCTTCTGTCCTGTTGTTGTAGCAGTTGAAGTCGCTTGTGTTGTTACAGTTGGTTTTTCTACAATGGCTTCTTCCTGTTTCATTATCTGCCTTTCGTCAGTCAAGCTACCGTTGGCAACTGCTTCGCGGTATTGTGTGTAGTTGCCCGGGTAATCCCTGATAACGCCATTTCCTTCGAACGCAAATAAATGATCAACCATTCTATCCATAAAATAACGGTCATGGCTTACGATCAATATACAGCCGGGGTATTCCATTAAAAATTCTTCCAGCGTACGCAATGTTTGCAGATCAAGATCATTCGTAGGTTCATCCAGTACTAAAAAGTTAGGATTCAAAAACAATACACTCATTAAATGCAAGCGGCGTTTTTCACCACCGCTTAATTTACTCAATGGCGTAAATTGTTGCTCTGCAGAAAATCCAAATTTTTCCATGAACATGCTGGCGCTTAGTTTAGTGCCATCAGCCAAAGGAAAATATTCTGCCATATCTTTTACGTACTCTATGGCACGCTTATCTTCTTTATACACCAAACCATCCTGACTAAAATTTCCGAACACCACCGTATCGCCATGATTGATCTTTCCGCTATCAGGCTGCTCTTGCTGTAAGGCAATTTTTAAGAAAGTAGATTTACCAACACCGTTCTTTCCTACAACACCAATACGTTCGCCGCGTTTAAAAGTATAATCGAACCCTTTCATAATTTTAAGGTCGCCGTAACTTTTGTGCACTTTTATTAGCTCTAAAATTTTACCGCCGAGCCTTGTCATTTTAACCTGCAGACTAACTTCAGCCACCTCTTTTTGCAATTTCACCCTGTCTTCCACTTCCACAAAAGCATCCTGCCTGCTTTTGCTTTTTGTTGTTCTTGCTTTTGGCTGCTTGCGCATCCATTCTAATTCTTTTCTAAAAATATTTTTATCTTTCTGCAGTTCACTTTGCTGAACATCCAGGCGCATGCTTTTTTGCTCTAAGAAATTATCATAATTGCCTTTGTACACAAATACTTTTTCTTCATCAATTTCAATGATCTCATTACAAACAGCATCTAAAAAATAACGATCATGCGTTACTAATAATAGCGTTGCTTTCGCGGCAGCCAAATAATCTTCTAACCACTCGATCATTTCAACATCCAAATGGTTGGTAGGTTCATCCAATATCAATAAACAACGGCCAGCATGAAGATCAGCTTCTATCAACGCTTGTGCCAATGCAACCCTTTTCTTTTGTCCGCCGCTTAAATTTTTAACCGGTTCGCTTAAATGGTGCAGGTTTAGTTTTCCTAAAATTTGTTTCAGGTCGCTTTCAAAACTCCAGGCGTTCAAGTCATCCAGGCGCGCCATTAATTCACCTAATTTATCAACATCATCTTCCAGCCCTTTTTCTAAGAACTGTTCGTATTCTTTTACCACTTTTACTACGGGGTTATCCAGGCGCAGGATATTATCCCAAATACTTTTATTGCCATCAAAATCATTATCCTGCTGCAACATCACTACTTTGATGTCTTTATGTATCCAGGTGGTGCCGCTATCCGGCGTATCCAGGCCTGTAATAATTTTAAGCAAAGTGCTTTTGCCACTGCCATTGCGGGCAACCAAAGCAATTTTATCTCCTTCCTCGATATGGAAAGTAATGTCTTTAAAAAGTGTTCTTATCCCGAACGATTTACTGATATTTTCTACTGAAGCGTAATGCATATTCGGCAAAGGTAACGGCTGTAAGATGATTTATGAATTTTGAATGAACGATGCCCCAATAAATCTTATTTTTGTGTAGCCCGGCATTGGATGCTATATTGAGCTTCAGTGGCAGGCCCTCCCGAACAATTTCGGGATCGCACATTTCATCAGTATCAATTAATTAAGCTTTTTAAACCACAAAGAGCGCTAAGTAGCCGCAAAGATTCGCAGAGGATCCTTTGCGAATCTTTGCGAAATTTCTTTGCGTTCTTTGCGGTTAAACTTATTTATCATGCCTAATAAAAACATACATCCCACAGCAGTAGTAGACAACGGCGCCACCATTGGTGAAGGCACTAATATCTGGCACTTTTGCCATATCATGCCAAAAGCGATCATTGGCAATCATTGCAACATCGGACAAAATGTTTTTGTCGATAACCACGCCATTGTGGGCAATCATGTAAAAATTCAAAACAATGTTTCCGTTTATAATAACGTGCAATTACAAGATGATGTTTTTGTTGGCCCGTCAGCAATTTTTACTAACGTAATTAACCCACGCAGTTTTATTGAACGCAAAAATGAATTAAAGCCAACGCTCGTAAAAAAAGGTGCTACCATTGGTGCTAATGCCACCATCATTTGTGGAATAATTATTGGTGAGTATGCTATGATCGGTGCGGGCGCAGTTGTAACAAAAGATGTTTTGCCGCATGCCTTAATGATCGGAAATCCTGCCACACAAAAAGGCTGGGTCAGTGAAGCTGGAAATACTTTACAATTCAATAAAAATAATGAAGCTGTTTGCCCTTTCGATCAACAAAAATATTTGTTGGTTGGTAATCATCTTGCGAAGCTTTGATTATCCGTATAATTCTAAATGGATCACTTTTTTATCATACCCCAATTCCAATATTCTTTGCTTAGCTTCATCCACCATGGCTTTCCAGCCACATAAAAAGAAATAAGCTGCTTGCTTTGGCTG
Source organism: Ferruginibacter sp. (assembly GCA_035317105.1). Lineage (GTDB taxonomy): Bacteria > Bacteroidota > Bacteroidia > Chitinophagales > Chitinophagaceae > Ferruginibacter. Next base: position 4,824 of record DATHHR010000047.1, read on the forward strand.
GCACAATTCATGATAAATAGCATGTACATATCCTTTATAGCCATCCCACTCTTCTCTTGATAAGACAGGGTGGTAATGAAAGCCGGGCATATCCTTTTCTAACTGCTTACACTCATCATAATACAGCAGGTCGTTTTTTGTACGGCACCCGAAGATCAAGTGAATATTTTTATGCGGCAGGTTATGCAGCTTCACATAATTTACCATACTTCGAAAAGGCGCAATACCTGTACCTGTTGCAATTAAAAAAACGTCCGCCTCTAAATTTTCTTCGGTCAATGTAAACACGCCCACTGGTCCGCGTAATGTTATCTCGCTTCCTTCAACAATTTCGTTAAATAAATAAGTTGTTCCTGCGCCACCTTCCAATTGCACAATGCACAATTCAAAAACATTGGTACCATCGGGCCAGCTGGCAATAGAATAACTGCGCCAGCGTTTATTAGGTTTTTCGTGAATAGGCAGATCGAGGGTTACAAATTGTCCGGGTTTAAAATCGAACGAGGTTAATTCAGGAACTTGTATCCAGAAACGCCTGGTATTATAAGTTTGCTGCTCAATTTTTATCACCTTGCCGGTGCGCCAGGGTTCTAGTGGCATGCGTATTTTTTTTAAAGGTAAGAATACTTTACTCTACAAATATCTTTTTAGTCTGTACAGAATTTTCTGTAACTATTTTTAGCATATACATTCCTTTGTGGACATCGCTAACATTTATACTATTATTTTTCCCTTGCAATTTATACGTATGTACTTGCTTACCCGATTCATCCATCAACACAGCGCTGCTTGCTTCGCTGATAGAAGAGATATAAATGATACCGTCTTTTACCGGATTAGGATATGCCCAAATGCCATAGCTCGTAAACACTAATAAACGTGTGGGTGAATAAGTGATCGACCCGTCAAGCGCTACGATCTCCAGCCGGTAATAATTACTATCGGGTAACGGCTCTTCGTCTATAGAACCATAATTACTTGCATTGCTTGAATTATTTGACAATACATAACCGATCGAATCATAGGTTATATTATCACTGCTTCTTTCAATAATATATTTGTAGGTGCCGGCATCATCTGCTGTGCTCCATTGTAATTGCGCTTTATTTAATTTTTCTACAGCTGTGAATACAACAGCTTGCAACGTATCAGTAAAACCTAGACTGTCCACCCAGAATTCTCCAAAACCGTTCACACTGAATTCGCTATAGTAGCCATTGTTATAAGGCACTATACTTGTTGCTGAGCGAGGAGTGTACATATAATATCCACCAGCATTATCACCTAATGTTCCATTCTCATTAGTAACAGTTCCGTTGAATTTTGTAACGCCAAATTCATACGCGCTCTTTGGCGGCGGTACACATGTTGCACAACCAATGCTTGCACCGATCAGGCTATCAGCTTCTACATCTGTATAATAAAAACGAACGCCTACTTTTCCTGTTGGCTGAGTAGAAGGTAGAATAACAATATTTCTATTCAAATAATAGTGGTTATTGATACTTCTTGATGAACCACTATATGGGTATACCGCTACATTGGTAGACCCTAAATTCATCCCGTTAGGATTTATCGATGCGATCAGTTTTCCACCGGAGGTGAAATCGATCCAGTTATTTCCACTTACATTTTGTGCGTTATTGGTTATACTTGTTCCTGTATAAATAGTAGCGCTATCAAATACATGTATATCATCTATACCTACGCCGGCATAGTTAACTGCAAGGTCGCTACTTAAAACAAAACGGAATTTTACCGTGCTGGCATTTGTAGGAATACCAATACTTGCCACATGCCAAATGGTATCGGTGCCTGTCCATCCTTGTGTTGTTCCATCATTATACCAATTTACACCATTGCCTGCTGCGCCTAATTTATACCATGTCTTTCCATCGGTTGAATAATCAATCCAGGCATAATCATAGCCATTTTCCGTTTGAAAAATATGACTGAAAGAAAGCATTGGATGCGCTAAACTGCTTAGG
>DATHHR010000048.1:0-11756 GCA_035317105.1 Ferruginibacter sp.
ATGCAGACTTACACACGCCGTACACTACGCCCAGCGGTAATTTGCACGGTATGCCTTTAGCTGCGGCGATGGCTGTTGATAATTTAGATAGTAAAGTGCATGAACCAGATGCAGCCACGATAAAAATGTGGAACGAGTTAAAGAACATCGGTAAAATAGCGCCTAAAGTAGTTGGTGAAAATATTGTTTTAATTTCTTTACGCGATTTTGAGAAAGAGGAAAAAGCATTGATCGAAAAACATGGCATTAAAGTGATCACTACGGCAGAAGTAAGAAGAAATGGCGCTGAAAGTGTTTATCGTAAAGCAGTGAGGTATCTATCTTCCTGCACAGATATTTATGTAAGCTTTGATGTTGATAGCCTGGATGCAGCTATTTCAAAAGGAACAGGCACTGCTGTAAAAAATGGTTTGAAAGAAAGAGAGCTGGAAGACCTTATCAGCAAATTTATGCATAACAGTAAACTGTGTTGCTTTGAAATAACAGAAGTAAATCCAACATTGGATAAAGAGAACCTGATGGCGGAGATCGCTTTTAATATCTTACAAAGAAGCATCAATACCTTAGCGATGAACTAAAATAAAAAACCGGGAATAATGAAATTATCATCATTTCCGGTATCCAATCAACCTTGACCTATAAACCCAAAATCATTATAATCCCATATCAATTTTCTTCTGACGCAGACTATCTAAAGAAGGATCTAACACGATAGCCTGATCACACATTTTTTCTCCCTTGTTTTTTTCTCCTTTCTTCTGAAAACACATACCAGCCTGATATAAAGCTTTTGCATCCGTTGCATCCATCTCAATCAATTTCTGACAATATTCTAAAGACTTATCATACATTTTTCTTGTATAAAACACTTCAGCCATATCTCTTAATAATTCTGCATCGCCTGGTTTAGTTGCGATCACATCTAATAATATTTTTTCTCCCTTATCAAAATCACCTGCATATAAATAGGCAAAACCAAGGTTTTCGTTGAAATCGCTGGTTTGAGCATAACCCATATCCTGCGCCTTTAAAAAACTTGTCAGGGCATTATTGTAATCATCATTATTGTAATAGATCAATCCTAATTCGTATACCCATCTGCTGTTTTCTGTAGTATCGTATTGTACTGCAGCTTTATAATAGCTGATCGCTTTTGAATATTCTTCCATATCCAGGTAGCTTCTTGCCATGGCATAAATAACGGAAACGTCTGTTTGATTTTTTGTCAGGATATCCTGAAATAAAGGAAGTGCTTTACCATAATCTTCCTCTTCATAATAGCTCATCGCTATGATCCTTTCAGAAGTTTCAGCATTGGCGCATTTTTTAGCGAAGATGATCGCTTTTTGGAACTGCCTGTAATCGAAATACAATTGAGATAGCTGTGTGATAACAACCATATCTGTTGTATCTAATTCATATGCTTTGGTCAGGTTTGCTTTTGCAATATCTGTTCTGCGCATTTGAATATTTACCAGCCCCTTTTGTTTATAGGCTTCCTGATATTGAGGATATAAAGCAATGGCACTATCAAAGTAATTAGATGCAACGGAGTAATGTTTCAGAGAATTCTCAGCAAGACCTTCCTGAAAAAATAACATGGCACTGTCTTTATGATCCGAAAAACTAGTTTTGGAAAAAGCGGCCATTGACAATAGCACGTAAGCACAAAAAAGTACACTTCTCTTCATGTAGCAAAATTTAGTATAATGATCTACGGTAAAATAAAAGCAATCGATTTATAGCAAACGCCAATTAGAAGTTATTAGTATATAGAATACCTTGTTTTTCGAAAAAAAACTACAAAAAAAGAACACTTAACGGAAAACCAAACCTCCCAGTGCAGGAAGATGGATGGTTAGCTCATAAAGGCCGGTTTCAGCATCTAATAACAGGCAATCTATAGCTGGGTTAAATACATCTCCCGAACCCCAGTATTTCTTCTCATTACTGTTAAAGATCTCTGTCCAACTGGACTTTCCGTATACCTGAACTTTCCAATCACGCCTTACAACCGGTGTTACATTTAATACCACCAGTATGTCTTCTTCCTTGGTCAGCCCCTTTCTTTTATATACAATTACCCCTTCCTGGCGGTGATTGAGGTTTATCCATTCAAAACCGCCTATTTCGAATTGTAATTCATACAAAGCAGGCTCTGAAGTATAGAGGTGATTTAGGTCCTTAACGCAGCCCTGCATTAACTTATGACTGTCATGTTTTAGTAAAAACCAGTCCAATTCAGAGTGATGGTTCCATTCAGAGGTCTGGGCAAATTCATTGCCCATAAACAACAGTTTAGCACCCGGGTGGGTGTACATGTAGGTATATAATAAACGTAGATTAGCGAATTTTTGCCATTCATCTCCCGGCATTTTATAGATCATTGGACTCTTGCCGTGCACCACTTCATCATGACTTAATGGTAGCATAAAATTCTCATCATAATAATACACCATACTAAAGGTGAATTTATCCTGATGAAACTGACGGAAATAAGGATCCATCTTAAAGTAATTCAAAGTGTCGTGCATCCAGCCCATCATCCATTTCATACCAAAGCCCATACCCCCTGCAAAAGTTGGCCTGGATATATCCGGCCAGTCAGTTGCTTCTTCAGCTATTGTTTGTACATCGGGGAAATCGCGGTAAATAGTTTCATTCAAATCTTTAATAAAAGCAATCGCTTCTATATTCCCGTTGCCGCCAAATTTATTAGGTTCCCATTGGCCTTCTGTTCTTGAATAATCCAATTGTAGAATAGAGCTTACAGCATCAACGCGAATACCATCGATATGAAATTTATCGAACCAAAACATGGCGCTGCTGATCAAGAAAGATTTCACTTCGCCTCTTTCGTAATTAAAAATATAGCTGTTCCAATCAGGGTGATAGCCTTTACGCATGTCGGCATATTCGTAAGTATGCGTACCATCAAACATGAACAAGCCATGCGCATCGTAAGGGAAATGTGAAGGAACCCAATCGAGTATGATGCCGATGCCTGCATTGTGAAAGGCATCGATCATCGCCATAAAATCTTCCGGCGCACCAAAGCGCGAAGTAGGAGCGAAGAAACCGGTGCCCTGGTATCCCCAGCTGCCATCAAAAGGATGTTCCATTACGGGCATTAACTCAACATGTGTAAAGCCCATTTCTTTTACATAGGGAACAAGCCTTTCTGTGATCTGAGCGTAAGTATTGTAGCGGTCTTCGTTGAATTTATCGGGGCGCATCCAGCTCGCTAAATGAACTTCGTACACGCTCCAGGGAGCATTGAGGGAATTGTTCTTTTTTCTTTTGCCCATCCACTCCGTATCGTTCCAGTTGTATTGCATATCCCAACTGATAGAAGCGGTTGCAGGCTTCATTTCCCAAAAGTTAGCAAATGGATCGCCTTTATCAATTTCAATGCCTTTATAGCCTTTGATGGCATATTTATAGGCGTCTCCTTTTTTGAAATTAGGAATAAAGCCTTCCCAGATACCGGAGTTATCTAAACGTACAAAAAGCGGGTGTGTATTTCTTTTCCAATCATTAAAATTTCCTGTTACGCCAACCTCTGTTGCATTAGGCGCCCATACGGCAAAGTAAAAACCTTTTACACCTAACACTTCTATTTCATGAGAGCCAAATAATTCGTATAGTTTATAATTGGTACCATTTTGATAGTTGGTTATTTGTTGATCACTGAATAATGAATAATTCCAAACCGGTCCGGCAGAATCAACAAAATGTATGTCTTCGTATTTTTTCACGCTATCGTTACCTGTTACCATTAGAGAGATTAGTTAAAGATGTTATTAAACACTAATTAAAAAAAAGAGCAGTTTTCACTGCTCTTGAAAATTATATTACAAATCCATTAGGAATAATAGCTCCTTTTTTGATCACCACAATGCCGTCTTTAACTGTATATAAAGGATGATCCGACTTATCAAGGTGTTCGCCGCCGTTGATACGTACATCATGGCCTATTCTACAATTCTTATCAACGATCACATTTTTAATATAGCATCGATCGCCAATACCGATTTTAGGAATGCCAATATGTTCTGCATGTTGTATCTCTGCAAGGGTTTCATAAAAATCACTACCCATGATATAACTATTTACAACAGTAGTACCGCTACCAACTCTTGTACGAATGCCGACAATACTATTTTCAATTCTTGATGCATGTATGATACAGCCTTCAGCAATTAGCGTACGTTCTAATGTAGTGCCACTGATCTTTGCAGGAGGCAGCATACGCGCTCTTGTATAAACCGTTTTTTCGTTATTGAATAAATTGAAATGAGGGATATCCATTGTTAAAGCAAGGTTTGCTTCAAAGAAAGAATGGATATTTCCGATATCGGTCCAGTAGCCATCATATTGAAAACTAACTACTTTATATTTATCGATACAAGAAGGGATGATTTCTTTACCAAAATCCGTTGCGTCTTTATGTTCTGTCTCTAAAAGATCGAATAATAATTTTCTGCTGAAAACATAGATACCCATTGATGCCAAATAGTTTCTACCCATGCCTTGCATAACGTGACCTGTTTCACTTACCCATTCCGGCAATAATTCGGCCTTAGGTTTTTCTATAAATGAAGTGATATCATGATGATCATTTGTTTTTAAGATACCGAATTCAGTAGCTTCTTTTCCGGTAACAGGAATAGTTGCAATGGTAAGGTCTGCACCTTGTGCCAAATGGTTATCGATCATTGCAGAAAAATCCATTTGGTACAATTGATCACCCGAAAGGATCAATACATAATCATATTCATAAGAACCGATGTGGCGTAAAGATTGACGAACCGCATCTGCCGTTCCCTGGAACCAGGTTGGGTTATCAGGCGTTTGTTCCGCAGCTAAAATATCTACGAAGCCGCTACTGAACATACTAAACTGGTAAGTATTTTTAATGTGCTTATTCAATGAGGCAGAGTTGAACTGCGTTAATACCATGATACGGTTAATACCTGAATTGATACAGTTAGATATTGGGATATCTACCAAGCGGTATTTACCAGCAATAGGTACAGCAGGTTTACTTCTACTAGCGGTAAGAGGATACAAGCGGGAACCTGCTCCACCACCTAAAACAATCGAGATTACTGATTTGGTATTCATATAGTTGGTTAGTGTTTTTTATTACTTAAGTGTCTGTTAGTTAGTTTTAGTGTGTAACGGATGAAGCGTGATCTTATTGTAAACTTTCGTACAATTCGATATATTTTCCTGTGCTGATCTCCCAGCTGTTGTCTATCTGCATCATCTTTATCCTTACTTCGTCTAAGCGCTTAGGTTGACTGTACAACTGTACTGCCCTGTGTATCGAAAAAGTAATATCACCTACCGTTGCATCATTAAACCTAATGCCATAGCCGCTTCCATCCGGTGTTCCATAATCGATCACAGTATCTTTTAAACCACCTGTACTCCTTACAATTGGCACAGTGCCATAACGTAATGCATACAACTGGTTCAATCCACAAGGTTCAACGCGGCTCGGCATCAATAAAAAATCGGCACCTGCATACATTTGGTGACTTAATTTTTCATTGTACCCGATCTTGGAATTATAATAACCCATCAGGCCACCTTTCATATCTTCTAATTGTCTTTCAACCCAAAAATCCCCGCTTCCTAAAACAAGAAAATTCATTTTCCCCTGGATATGATAGATGGCATCGCTGATAGCTCTTGGCAAAAGGTCTGCGCCTTTTTCATCTACCAATCTACCGATGAAAACAATTAAAGGCTTGTTGATGTCTAAACCATATTCTTTACAAAGAACTTCTTTATTGCTGAGCTTTCCTTCATCTACATCATCTACGCCATATTTTGTAGCAATGTATTTATCTAATTCAGGATTCCAAACTACATCATCGATACCATTAATGATACCGCTGCATTTCCCTTTTTCATATTCGAACAAAGCTTCTAAACCGTTGGAATTATATTTTAGTTCTTCCAGATAACTCGGACTAACAGTAGTTACCCTTAATGAACATTTAACCGCACTTGCTAAAGGATTGATATTATTCTTCCAATCAAGCTTTCCCCAGTTATTGCTATCCCATGATGGAAGATAACTTCCTTTATCCCAGCCCATCCAGCCCTGGTATTGTGCGTTGTGAATAGTCAGCACAGTAGGTATTGTAGCCAGGTGTTTGTACGCAAAACAATTTTGCATCATGAAAGGAACAAGTCCCGCATGATGATCGTGCACATGCACAACATCCGGACGATGGTTCCATTTACTAAGCCAATCAACGACTGCAATTTGAAAAGAAGTAAATCTTTCTACATCATCATCGTATCCATACACTTTTTGCCTGTCTAATAAACCGTTGATATCTATAAGGTAAAGATCGAAGCCAAGAACATTCGTTTTTTCTTTGATGATGGTATAGTTGATCCAGCTATGACCCATCGCAAAAGAACCTTTGTGTACCACTTCAAATTCGTGCTCATACAAAAAAGGTGTTTTATACATTGGCATAACCACCTTTGCTAAATGACCCAGTTCATTTTGATATTTAGGTAAAGCACCTACTACATCTCCCAACCCACCTGCTTTTGCTACGGGGTAGCATTCAGCACTAACGTGTAATATTTCCATCCATATAAGTTAATAAGTAATCGGCATCAAATTAAGAAGGTTTTCGTTACCAGCAAACTATGATTTGGATTTTTTTTCTCATTGCCCAAATTAGTCTATTTTTAGCCCCTTAAAGAAAACGATTATGCCTGACCAACAACAGAGTTCAACCAATCCTAGTACCTCATCTATAAAGACTAATTACAGCGCATTAAGCACCATAGTTATCGTATTCTTTTTTTGGGGCTTTATTGCTGCATCTAACGGTATATTTATACCTTTTTGTAAAGCAAATTTTCATTTAACCCAATTCGAATCTCAGTTAATCGATTTTACTTTTTACGGAGGATATTTTATTGGGTCTTTGATATTATATTTTGCTTCTCAAGCAAGTAAAATTGACCTGTTGAATAAGATAGGATATAAAAAAGGGATCATCGCCGGGTTGGTAATTTCTGCCGCAGGTGCATTATTAATGATCCCTGCAGTACATAGCGGATCTTTTGCTTTTATCTTAGCTTCTTTTTTTGTAATTGCGGTTGGCTTTTCTTTGCAACAAACAGCGGCACAACCTTTTGTTGTGGCATTAGGAGCTCCTGAAAGCGGAACGCACCGTTTGAATTTTGCCGGAGGAATTAATAATTTGGGCGGTCTGATGGGGCCAGTTATAGTAAGTGTGTTATTATTTGGGACTGCTAATGATGCGGTAGCAAAAGTAGTGAATATATCGTCCATTAATAATCTATATTATATCCTTGCAGGATTGTTTTTAGCGGTGGCTATTTTCTTTGCGGTCTCTAAACTTCCTGATGTGACCGACCATACGAAGATTGAAGCTAGTCCTAAATCAAACGGTCCTTTAGTTGTAATGATAGTAGGGTTTTTAACAATTTTGGCTGCACATTATTTAGCGCAGCTTACCGGACTTTCACAGGATAAATTTATCTATGCAGCTTTATTAATTATACTAGGTGCCTTAATTTATTCTTTTGCAACTAAAAAGGACAATCCTCATCAATGGGGTGCAATGCAATACCCGCAACTTGTTTTAGGGATGCTTGCTATTTTTGTTTACGTTGGAACAGAAGTTACTATCCAAAGTAATTTAGGTGCTTTATTGAAACTAAAAGAGTTTGGCGGTTTTGCTGAATCTGATATCAAACCTTATATCTCTTTATACTGGGGTAGTTTAATGATAGGCCGCTGGACGGGCGCTGTGAGCGCATTTAGTTTATCTAAAACCAGTAAATATGTTTTAACCATTCTTGTTCCTTTCATAGCTTTTGGTGTTGTTTTATTAGTAAATCATCTTACCGGGACGGATGTAAGCAATCTGTACATTTACTCGATCTGTATTATCATAATGATATTTGCAGTATTTATCGGGCAAGAAAAACCTGCTAAAACACTGGCTATATTTGGAATACTGGGAGTGATCGCGATGTTAGTAGGATTATTTACAAGTGGCCCTGTGGCAGTATTTGCTTTTGTTAGCGGTGGTTTATGCTGCTCAATTATGTGGCCATCAATATTTGCATTATCGATCACGGGATTAGGTAAATATACAAGTCAAGGATCTTCATTTTTAATTATGATGATTCTAGGTGGATCTATTTTACCTCCTGTTCAGGGAACAATAGCTGATAATTACAATATTCATAGTTCTTACATTGTACCTGTTTTAGGATTTGCTTACTTAGCCTTTTTTGCATGGAAGGTTAGCGGCATATTAAAAAAACAAGGATTTGATGTAAATAGCACGGAATTAAGTGGGGGTCATTAATTTTAATTAAAATAAATAGTAAATGAGTAATTCAACAACCAAGCCATATGCTATCGGTATTGATGTAGGCGGTACTACTACCAAGTTTGGTATCGTATCCCGTGATGGGCATATTCTTGACCAGGACCGCATACTAACAAATGCACACGAAGTAGTAGAAGATTTTATTGATGACCTGTATGATAAATTAATGCCGATGATAACCAAAGTTGGGGGCATTAATAATATTATAGGCATCGGTATGGGCGCTCCGAATGCTAACTATTATTCAGGCAATATTGAGTATCCGCCAAATTTAAAATGGAGAGGGATCATTCCGATCGCTGACCTGATGCATAAAAAATTTGGTTTAACAACCAGGCTTACCAATGATGCAAATGCAGCAGCAGTAGGAGAGATGACCTATGGCGTTACCAAAGGTATTAAACATTTTATTACGATCACATTAGGTACAGGTGTTGGAAGTGGCATTGTGATCGATGGTAAGATCGTACTAGGTCATGATGGCTTTGCGGGTGAATTGGGACATACCATTATTCGTCCGGGGGGAAGATTACATAAGAGTACAAAAATGCGTGGAAGTTTAGAAGCCTATGCTTCTGCAACAGGTGTTCGCGAAACAGCAATTGAATTATTGACGCTTCATCCTGATAAAGAAAGTTTATTAAGAGATTATGCATTAAATAATATCACCAGCGAAACAGTATACGAGTGCGCCATGCAAGGTGATACGATAGCTAACCAGATATTTGATTTTACCGGGCAGATATTAGGAGAATCTTTGGCTAACTTTATCATGTTCTCTTCACCTGAAGTAATTGTATTATTTGGCGGATTAACCAAGGCAGGGAATTTATTATTGAATCCTACAAGAAAAGCGATGGAAGCCAACCTGTTGCCTATCTTCCAGAATAAAGTAAAATTATTATTCAGCGAATTGAAAGAAGCCGATGCTGCGATATTGGGCGCTAGCGCTTTGATATGGGATGTAAGTGAGTATGATTAAGTAATGACACCGATAAGTAAAAATTCAAAAGTCAAAAACAAAAAGTAATAAAAATCCCCAACAACTTAAATGTTATTGGGGATTTTCTTTGTAGTTAATTACTGTTTAACTTTTGGGTTTTAACTTTTTATTTTTGACTTTGTTCCTCCATCCACTTATTTCTTCCCCAACCTTGTATCACGTGTTTTTCTGAATGATAAGAAGAGCGAACTAATGGGCCACTTTCAACATAATCAAATCCCATGTTATAACCGATCTCTCTGAGTTCTTTAAATTCATCAGGATGTACAAAACGTTGTACCTGCAAATGTTTTTTGCTTGGCTGTAGATATTGCCCGATAGTGATGACATCAACATTGCTATCTCTTAAATTCTGCATTGTCTGAATTACTTCTTCTTTTGTTTCACCTAAACCCAGCATGATGCCACTTTTAGTACGCATGCCACCTTGTTTTAAAATGCGCAATGTTTCCATGCTGCGCCAGTATTTGGCCTGTATACGCACTTGCTTGGTCAATCTTTCTACCGTTTCAATATTATGACTCACCACTTCAGGCGCTGCATCAATGATGCGTTGTATATTTTCTGCCTCTGCTTTGAAATCAGGTATCAATGTTTCTAAAGTAGTGGTTGGGTTTAAAGCTTTGATCGCTTTAATAGTATTGTACCAAATAATAGAACCGCCATCTTTTATTTCATCTCTATCAACAGAAGTAACAACGGCATGCTTCACTTTCATGAGGTTAATCGCTTCTGCCACTCTTTGTGGTTCATCCCAATCTACAGGTTCTGGTCTGCCGGTAGCAACAGCACAAAAACCGCAACTGCGCGTACAGATATTACCTAATATCATAAAAGTTGCTGTGCCTTCGCCCCAGCATTCACCCATATTCGGACAGTTGCCACTTTCACAAATGGTGTGTAGCTTATGTGTGTCTACTAAATTTCTTACATGTTTGTATTCTTCACCAATGGGTAATTTAACCCTAAGCCAATTGGGCTTTTTAGGTTTTTGTTCAATAACTCCGTCTATTACTGGTAACTCTATCATGCGTCACTTTTTAAATTATCGTTTGTTCTTTTGCTTTGTCACTTTCGCCGCCATCCAAACAGGATATCTACAAATGCGGTTATAAAACTTTGGTTAGCCGGTGATCCATACACTATGGGTATCTTTTTTGTATAATATTCTCCTGCCAAACCTATTTCTAAAGCTGTAACAGTTTTGGTATAGTGCCCGTAATCAAACCTTACTGCAGCTTTACCATATACACCGGGTGTTAAACTTAAATTATCCCATCCCTGTGAAATAGTTGGTCCGCCAAGAATAACATAATTCGAATCAAATGGTGGTAGCCCAAAACTTTCTTCTTCTGTATTCAAATTGCCTATTTCATAATAGTAGGGCCGAAGCACCGCAAGGCTAATTCCGCCGCCGATATTGCAGGTGATATTAACCCCATTCTTATTGGCTTTGTTAGCTAATAAATACTGTTCCTGCATTCCCATTTTTACACAGTAAACAAAATTTTGTTTACCATAAATAAATGGAGAGGCAGAAGGGTAGCCCGTACTTTGTTTTATTTCCCTAGGACTTTTTCTTTCTGCAATTTCCAATTGGTATAGTACCGATCTTTTTATTGATTTTGCTTTTCCGATATCCATAAAAATACCATATCCGTCGGAAACCAGTTTTACTCCAAAATCCGTCTGCCTGGTATATGTAATAACACCCTCTTCTTCCTGTTTTCTCAGCGAATCAATTTTCTCCCTTTTCCTTTCTTTTTTTTCCTGTGATCTTGTTTCTGATGAACCGGGGCTAGGTTGTTGTTGCGCAAAACAAGGCAAAGCTATTATTACCAAACAAACCAGAAATATTTTACGCATAGTACCTTATTACTTCAGTAAATTTATGCAAAAATACTACAATGACAGCAACCATTCTTTACGAGGGCAACCTACGCTGTAATGCCCAACATTTGCAAAGCGGAACATTTATTGAAACCGATGCCCCTACTGATAACCAGGGGAAAGGAGAGCGTTTTTCACCTACAGACCTTGTCTGTACTGCATTAGCTACTTGTATGATAACAACTATGGCTATTAAAACAGCCAGTATGGGGATCGAATTAAAGGGCACAACTATTAATGTAAAAAAACATATGATAAGCGACCCAAGGATGATCGGCGCCATAGATGTAGAAGTAAATTTCCCGAATTCGTTAATCCTTGAAGAAAAAGACCAGGTTATTTTGAAAAGAGTGGGAGATAATTGCCCGGTGGTTAAAAGTCTTCACCCCGATTTGAAATTGAATGTCCAATATAATTTTGCTAAGTAGTCATTAATTTATTTCCTACTGAACATT
>DATHHR010000049.1:0-17530 GCA_035317105.1 Ferruginibacter sp.
ATATGGTATAAAAGCGATAGATGCTTCAGGCCAGGTAATTTTGACCGAAACGATCGATCATGAAACAGTTAGCGAAACGCAGCCTGTTTTGCTGAACAAGGATCTTGCTCACGGAATATACATACTCGAAATAATGCACCCCGATAAAACGATCACTAAGATCAATTTCGAAATTCAATAAGAACTTACTACCAATAAAAAAGCCCTGATACAAGATCAGGGCTTTTTTATTCTCGTGCCCAGAACAGGAACATTACTATGGCTTACAATTCAATACTCTATTGATTTTTGTATTTTACAAGTGGCAATAGAGTGACAAAAATTGTAAAAAAATCTTCATTTACCCTTTTATCCCTTTATCTTTTAGGTGCTTAGGCGGAATTGGTAGCACTATATTACGTGGATGGCCGCCGGTAGGTTTTACATTACCTTTTGTCTGACCTTCATTAAGTGCTTTATCTTTTAGCATGTGTTTTACGCTGCCAAATTTTATCGCCTTTAGGTCTTGATAAATATACGCTATCTAATTTATAAGCAAAAGTTGAAGTCTCTATTGCATCAAGGATGTATATTATTGAATTAATTAATTCCCCATTCTTCCATATTGATTAATTTTTCATAGAGTTTGTCCTTTTATGTAGTTAACTACGTATCTTCGAACATATACTGATCAATTATGAATATAATCAATGAATCATACGAACTTGCTATGTCTACGAGACTACAGCGACTCAGCGAGCAGATACGGAAGGATGGATTGTTAATTTACAAATCTTATGGAGTCGACTTTGAACCTAAATGGTTTCCGGTAATTTATACTTTGCATTTAAAACCTGTGTTGGGTGTTGTAGAATTAGCCAACGAGATTGGTTACTCCCATCCTTCAACGATCAGCCTTTTAAAAGAATTAGAAAAGAAAAAATTGATCCGATCCTTAAAAGATAAAACTGATGAAAGAAAACGCATTATTCAATTAACTGATAAAGGATTAGAAGTAGTTGAGTTGGTAAAACCTGTCTGGAAAGTTATCACAGAGGCTATCACAGAACTCGCAGACACCAAAAACAATTTAATGAAAGCCATTAATGAGTTTGAAAAAAAAATGCAGCAAGAAAGTTTCTACCAAAGAGCTCAGCGTTTAAAAAAAAGTAAGAAGTAGATATCTATTTATGAAGAAAAAAATTAAACGAACAATCAGGGTATCACGATACGTGATTTATAAAGAAACATTAGTAGATTATAAAGAACACTTGTGGGCCTTTTTGGGTTCATTTTTTGGAATTGGATTGATCGCACTTTTCCATACATCGCTTTCTACTAATGGTACTCTTTTTTTAATTGGATCTTTTGGTGCATCGAGTGTATTGGTATACGGTATTATTCAAAGCCCTTTAGCACAACCACGAAATTTAGTAGGCGGACATCTTGTATGCGCCATAACAGGAGTAACGGTTCATAAATTTTTACCTGACCTTGTTTTATTAGCAGCTCCACTGGCTGTATCGCTATCAATTGTTTTTATGCAGATAACAAAAACTTTGCATCCGCCAGGAGGCGCTACAGCGCTGATAGCAATTATTGGTTCTGATAAGATCAAAGCGCTTGGTTATTGGTACGTGCTATCTCCAGTTTTTACAGGTGCAATGATCCTGTTATTAGTAGCTATTATTTTTAATAATATGACTACTAACCGGATTTATCCCACCAATGAGCGATATACCAAATATGTAAGCAAGATATTTTCGAGGATGAAAAGACAACCAGAATTAAAATCTTTAAAATAAAAAAATGTCAATAAGTAGTAGAACGAAAGAATATCTAAAATTGATCGTGATCTCTATTTTGATCGGATTATTATGCGCCATACTTGGTGATTCATTAAAAATGATAACTAGTTATACGGAAGATATTTTTTCTGCCATTGTTTCTAAATACCGGATACTATGTTTTGTATTTCCTGTAATCGGCTTATCTATTATTCATTTATTACGTATACAATTTTTCAAGAAAAAAGAAAACAAAGGTATCAAGGAAATTTACGATACTTTAAAAACAAGGCATAACGAATTACCTGCCTATAAAATTCCTTCGCATTATATCAATGGATTTATTACGGTAATATTGGGTGGTTCTACAGGGATAGAAGTATCAACAGTTGTTGCTTCTGCTACAATAGGTGCCGTTGTACAAACCAAAGCAAAGATCCATACCGCTTTTAGGAAGGAACTAATATATGCAGGAATTGCTGCAGGTATCACAGCTTTATTTAGTAGTCCTTTTGCTGGTATATTATTCTCTTTGGAAGTAATTTCGAAAAGAATATCAAGAAATGCGATCATCAGTATTGTTATTGCTGCCGTTACAGCTTTTACCTTCAATTATTTTTTCTACAATAAGCCTTTATTTATTTTTACGGTTACTAAATGGCATTATGAAATCTTACCGTACATTGCTGTAGTAGGAATTTTATCTGGAATAAATGGTGTATATCTCACCAAAGTAGTGTTGATCTTAAAAGAAAAATTTTACAAAATAAATAATTACTGGATCAAAATATTAATTGGCGCTACTGTATTAAGCGCAGCATTATTAATTTGTCCGGAGTTATATGGAGATGGTTATCAATCTATGAAAGACACTTTTATCGCATCCTTATATCCTATCAACTCATCTTATTCTTTATTATTTTTAATAATTAGCATAATGGTATTAAAACCCATTGCGGCAGCTGTTACTTTAACCGCAGGCGGCGATGGTGGCGTATTTGCACCGGCATTATTCATCGGTGCTTTCTTAGGTTTAGGAGTAGCGCTATTATTTAATAAATATTTTAATACCCATATCATTCCGATCAATTTTATGGTGATTGGAATGGCAGCAGTATTAAGTGCAAGTTTACATGCTCCTTTTACGGCTACTTTTTTAGTTTGTGGATTGATAGGTAACTATGTATTACTCGTTCCTATTTTTATTGCTTGTTATATAGCGAGGATGGTAGCAAAACAATTGTATCCCTATACTGTTTATAGTTATTATCCGGAAACAAAAAAAGCTACGATGGCAGAATCACAATTCGATTAATTAATGGATAACCCCAGGGTATTTTCCGAAATTTGTATAAAATCTTCTTTGGGGGCATCACAAAGTGGACAAGTATCTTCTTCGCAAACAGTATAGCAGTGTTTACATTGATAGATCAATTTTGATTGATGAAGCACATTTTTTTGAATGGCCTGTGTATTGCTATAATCAAGTAAAAGATCGGCTTTACTTTCCTGGTCATAAAAATATTTACAAAGAGATACGAGATAAGTACCAATATGTTCTTTTTCTACTCCTTCCCGAAACATGATCAATTCAGAAGAGTTTGGATTAAAATCTTTAGTATGTAAAATATCAAATCTATCTCTGGATTTCAAACGTTTTGAACTTTGTACATCCTGCCTGTTAATAATTACAGAGGCAAACATGCTGGACGAAGGTTTTGTTTTAACCGCAAATATCAACCCATCAGTACGTACATCTTCCTTATCAAAATGCCTGATGACATGCCGTTTAATGATTAACCCATCTTCATTATTATCTTCTGTTTGCCAATTCAATTCATTCGCTGCATGACGTACATTGATGCGGTATTTACCTAATATATAATCCCACATCTTTCGATGCTTGCTTTCTATGCCTTTAACTATAAGGCTCTTCCAGGTAGTTGTATATAGCTGTCCGATCTTTGTCTCCATACATAAATTACAGATATCGATCAAAAAAGGAATCGAAAACAATTCATCCCTGCTATAAATACCCAGCCAGTAATTATTGCCTATTTTATTAAATCCCTCGTAATAAGGCAAAGCAAATTCCGACAATATTATTTCATGATCTATTTCTTTACCAACATAATCTATCGTAGATTTAGTTTGCTGAAATAAATTATTACCATCAACTTTTCCATTATTGTAATAGATTGCTTGTTGCGAAAGAATTAATTTTTCTATTTGTTTTGATAGTTCCGCGATATCATTGCTGTATACTAATTCGGGCCAGCGATAGATCACCTGCGTCCTCGGAAAACGAATATATAAATACCAAAAATGTTGTGATGGAGAGGATATCCAATTTAGATGACCGGTAAATAATGGAACCAAATGCTGATTGCTATCACAGATATTTATTTTCAGCAATGGTTGATGATCAAATGAATCAAATACATCTTTATAAGCGCCTTCTTTCAACCATCCTTCACTGGTAAATATATCCGTGGCCGGATAAGAACTGACTATATTTTGTTGTTCTTTCTGTGTTTTAAAAAAAACGATATTTTGTTTTTTACACGCATTTTCAAAATCTGAAAAATATTTTGCAGTAACTTCCATTATCAATTGCTGGCGTAGACCAAAACAAACATGTGACACTTTCGCAGCAGTTGCTATTCCCAATATCTCTTTCAAATGTCCCGGAGAAATAATCCCTCCTGTAAAATTGAAACTAATCGAATTTGTTTGTTGCATAATAATTTTATTATATCGCTACTTTCATTTCTTTTATCGCTTCTACTTTTGGCAAAGCTTTATCCAAAATTGCCTGCACTTCCGGCCTGCAACTTCCACAACCTAAACCCGCACCCGATGACTGACACAATGTTTTCAATTCTATACAACCTTCTTTTATCTTATTTAAAATATTCCCTTCACCAATACTACCGCAAGAACAAACCAACTTGCCAATGACAGGATCAGCTTTTTTCCCTGAACGTAATAGTTGCAATCTTTTTTCAGATAATTCTATTTTGTTTTGAATAAGATCTTTAAACTCTAAAAACTCCGTTTTATCACCAATTAAAATAGCGCCTACTAATTTATCATTGTGAATAATGCATTTTTTATAATATCTTTTTGCCTTGTCAATAAATACTACTTCTTCATAAGAAGCATCATTAGCAGGCACTTCCGACAAACCAATGGAACAAATATCTGTTCCATGCATTTTTAAAATATTCATCAATAAAGAACCTTGATAATATTGTGAGATATCTCCATTTAAATGTCCCGCAACAATCGCCGCCTGTTGTTCGGCCGCGGCTGTAATGCCGTACAACATTCCTTTAAATTCTGCGATCTCTCCTATTGCATAAATAGATGGATCATTCGTTAGCAAATAATCGTTTACAATTACTCCTCGCTTATGTTCAATGCCGCAGGATTTCGCTAACTCAATATTTGGCACAGTCCCGATCGTCATTATTACAGCCTGGCATTCTATCTCACTACCACTTTTTAACCTTACGCCAGTAACCAATTTATTTCCTAAAAAACGATCTACTTCATCATTGTATAAAACTTCTATTCCTTTATCAGTCAACTCTTCAAATAATAACTGACAACCTAATACATCTAACTGTCTATCCATCAAACGTGAGGACCGTTGCAGCACGCAGGACTGTACGCCTATCTCATGTAAAGCTGCCGCCAATTCAATACCTAATAATCCTCCTCCTACTATTAACACCTTGCCCTTTGTTTTGTCGATATGCTGTATAAAACTATCTGCATCATTTCTGTTACGCATTGTGAACAAACCTTTCATTAATGGCGCATCTTTTATCACTGCAGCACGACTGCCAGTAGCAAGAATCAATACATCATAATCATGTAATACGCCTCTGCTATCGACTACTACTTTTTTATCCCTGTAAATATGATCAATACTTACTCCCCGATGTAATTTGATATCAAATTCATTTTCTTCTTCATCTTTCATTTTTACCAGCTGTGCCCATTGCTGAGTGCCACTAATATAATCGGGCAACATAACACGATTATAGAAAGGATAATTTTCTTTGCTGAAAATTTCTATTCCATCCTCCGTATTCAATGCCCGATAGCTTTTTACAAAACCGAATGCACCCGCACCTGCTCCGATCACTAATATCTTTTGCTTTGGCTTTATATATTTTTTTACTTCAACGGCCGAAAATTTAAAATCCGGTTCTTTAGAAATTGGATCAACCAGATTATTCGTTAAATTATTTGCACGATTGAGATCGTTGTTCAGGATCTTTCCCCAATGCATCGGCAAAAACACCACGCCTTTTTTTATGTCGGTAGAATACTTCGCTTTTACCCGAACATTGCCTCTTCCATTAAATATTTCGACAAGGTCATTTTCTTTAATAGTCCGTTTAGCTGCATCATCCGGATGAATCTCTAAAAAAGCGTTAGCAATATGCTGATTGAGTTTATTCACTTTACCCGTCTTACTCATGGTATGCCATTGATCACGGATACGGCCCGTGGTTAATATCAATGGCAAGCTGGCTGTTAATTTTTCTGATTGATTATTATCATCAAAAGAATGTATGATAGCTCTTTTGGAAGGGGTGTGAAATTTTTTATCAATAAATAATCTTTCCGTTCCAAAACCTTTTTCATTTTTAGGGTAGGGCCATTGAACACTTCTTTTTTCTTTTATTATTTCATAACTCAAGCCGCTAATATCAATATTTGTTCCTTCTGTTAACTGACAATGCTCTGCATAAATAGCAGCAGCATCTTTAAAATCAAATCCATGATAGCCCATCTTTTGTGCGAAGGCGCAAATTATTTCGGCATCCGGCCTTGCTTCGCCAGGTGCATCAACTGCTTTTGACAAATAGGCTATGCGGCGTTCCGCATTGGTCATCGTTCCTTCTTTTTCGATCCACGATGCGGCAGGTAACACCACGTCAGCATATTGTAATGTCTCTGCTCTATTGCTAACTTCCTGTATCACTACAAATTTTGCTTTCTTCAATCCTGCTTCTGCCATACGCACATCCGGTAAACTCACCAATGGATTGGTACCCATTATCCATATCGCTTTTAATCTTCCGTCATTCAATGCTTCAAACATTTCTGTAGCACTGTATCCGGGTTTAGCACCAATTGTTTTACCACCCCAGAATTGTTGCACGAAATTTCTATCTGCCTCGTTCGCTAAATTTCTATGTGCAGGCAACATATTTGCCAGACCTCCTACTTCTCTTCCGCCCATTGCATTGGGCTGACCGGTTAATGAGAATGGACCACTACCAGGTTTACCAATTTGCCCTGTTATTAAATTAAGATTGATGAGACTTAAATTTTTATGTACGCCGATAACGCTTTGATTTAGGCCCATCGTCCACATCGTTATAAAACCTTTTGCATTGCCAATGTACTTAGCTGCCTCATAAATCAACTGTTCATCTATATCGCAAATCTTTGCAGCTTCTGCAATCGTCCTTTTCATTACCTGCTGACTGTATTGCTCAAAACCTTCTGTGTGGTCTGTAACAAAGTTGGGATCAAAATCGCCGTTCTCGATCAGTATACGACCAATGGCATGATGCAATACGATATCAGTTCCAGGTTTTAATTGTAGATGTACATTAGCATATGCGCAGGTTTGTGTTTTGCGGGGATCACTGACTATAATTTTTAAGTTAGGGTTCTTGGCTCTTGCTGCTTCAACTCTTCGCCATAAAATAGGATGGCACCACGCGGGATTTGCACCTGCAACAAAAATACAATCTGCCAATTCAATATCTTCATAACTAACAGGCACACTATCTTCACCCAGGCTCATTTTATAGGCAGCAACGGCGCTGCTCATACAGAGTCTGGAGTTGGTATCAATATTATTGCTACCAATAAATCCTTTTATTAATTTATTGACAACATAATACTCTTCTGTTAAGCATTGTCCAGATGCATAAAAAGCAACAGAATCTGGACCATACTTTTCTATCAAGGTTTTAAAAACTGCAACGGTTCTATCTAATGCCTGATCCCAGGATACTTTCTGTTTCGGCATATTTTTATTATACCGCATTTCAGGATACAATAAACGATCGCTTGTATCCATTACAGTATAATGCAAATTCATGCCCTTACTACATAACATTCCTTTATTGACAGGATGATCTTGATCACCTTCAACAGTCAGTTTATTATTGCGGTCTTTGTGTACAATTATACCACAACCCACACCGCAGTAGCAACAAGTTGTTTTAAATGATTCAGGCATAATTGTGGATCCTTTTAATGCTATGAGAATTATGAAATTTCTGATTGATGATTTCTGATATAAAAAACAGTGCAATAAAATCATCAATCAGAAATAAATTTTATGCCATTAAAATACTAGGCTCTGCCTCCACTTCTTCAACACTTTCTACTTTATAAAATCTTGTGATTAATATGATAACGGAAACGGCCATTACAATATATCCGATATAAGTAAAGGCTTGCACGTAAGTGATGGTAGATGATTTGAATAAAAATCCGAAAGCCATACCACCTAAATTACCGCCTGCCCCTACTATACCGCTTACTAACCCAACATTTTTTTCATTAACAAATGGAACGATCCCATAAGTAGCGCCGTTGGCCATTTTAAGAAATAATGCAAAACTGAACATGGCTACCAACGCCATTCCGAATGAACCTGCGTGTGCAAATAAAAGAATACCGATACCTTCTAACAATAGCATGCCTGCTAATAAAAGCCCTTTACCCCGCATGCCGAATTTTCTACCAACCTTATCAGAAGTAATACCACCCAATGCACGTGCAAATAAATTCATGAAGCCAAATGTACCTGCCCAAAAACCGGCTGAGGTTTGCGTTAATTTAAATGTATCAACAAAATGTAGTGAAGCAACATTATCAAAAGTTAGCTCCATACCAAAGCACATCGCGTAAGCAAATACCAATGCCCAGATTC
The DNA here is from genome assembly GCA_035317105.1 of Ferruginibacter sp. GTDB lineage: Bacteria > Bacteroidota > Bacteroidia > Chitinophagales > Chitinophagaceae > Ferruginibacter. The sequence continues at coordinate 8,743 of DATHHR010000049.1, forward strand.
TCCAGTCTGCCAAAATACTCCAGTCTGTTTTTTGTCTCGTTTCTTTTGTTCTTCCTATCTGATCATAATTCCCTGCAGGTGTATCCGTTGTGTATTTGTAATATAGATAGGCAACGATCAACATCATTATACCCGGAACGATCATTGCATAACGCCATGCTTCCGGTTTGGTATAACCAAAGCCAACGATCGCTGCAAAGATCAACGGCATTACCATATTTGTAACGCCACCACCTAAATTTCCCCAGCCACCGGTAACAGCATTTGCTGTTCCTTTAATATTCGGTGCAAACATCATGGATGTATGAAACTGTGTGATAACGAATGATGCACCAATAATCCCGATCGCACCGCGAAACAAGAGGAAGGTCATGTAATCCTTAGATAAGCCTACTAAAAAAACAGGAATAGCACCTACTAATAATAAACGGATCGCTGTTTTGCGCGGCCCCCAGGTATCACATAATTTCCCGATAAATAATCTTGCGATGATCGTGGAAGAAACAGATACGATGATCAAATTTCCTACCTGACCTTTTGTTAAACCCAAATCACCACGTATCGTTGGCATTAATGGTGCTAAGCCGAACCATCCGAAAAAACAAACGAAGAACATTAACCAGGTTATGTGAAATGTTTTCATTTGCACACCCTGGAGACTAAATATTTTTAGCTTAGTAAGCTGCCCTGAAGCATTGATTGAGTTTTCCATAAAAAATATTTTTAGATTGTTATGATAAATTAAAATCCAAGTTGTAATTGAATGGTTGCAACATCATTGTATTGCACCGCAGGAATATCACCCTGTTCTGTTCTCCAGGAATAATCGGCCTGAAGTTTAACAGTAGGATTGAAGAAATAGTTAACACCAAAAATCAAATACGTGTTAGCATCTTTTATTTTGTTTAGACCCGGACTTGCAGGATTAACAATAGGGCTGTAAGTATCATATTTAAATACGGCCTGCAATTTATTAGGCACAACAAAATAACATGCCTGTGCGTACCATCCCTGGTGAATAGCAGGAGTTAGCTGAGCAGCTAAATGCCTGTCGTTACCATCTTGTCCGCGCATGAATTCACTTCTGATAGAAAGTGCTTTGTAATTCAATGTCAGCTCCGTTCCCCAACGTGTGCGTTGTTGATCTTTTGTTGGTGTTTTTGCAAACCTGTCGTACCCATTATAATAAGAACCACCGATCGTTAATATTTTAAAAGGATGAATGACCAAACGGCCGGAGAAATCTTTTGATTCATTGTTATCAGGTTCATTCATTCCTGCGCCGTTGAATAAACCTGCGTAATAATCAAAAATGTACCTGCCTTGTATTTTCAAAAAGCTACCGCTCAGCTGAATACCAAGATCACGGCCATTTTGATTTCCGATTGAATCGATGATACCATTTAGGCCATCACCTTTTCTTGCCACCAATGCATTCACTACTTGTGAGCGATCAACTGTTTCCATCACTTTATCAGACACATTATTTTCAGCACTCAAAGGCAATAACATTTGTCCAGCTGTGAATTTTAAATAATCTGCCGCTTTATAAGAAATATAGGCATCTAATAAAGTTGGCGTAATAACAGTGTTGGTTGTTGTAGTGTTAGCACCTGCAGGTGTTGAAGCAGAGCCCCCAACAAAATCTATCTGTATACCATAATCCCATTTAGAAGTAATACTTCCCTGCAATAATAACCTGGCTCTTCTGATATCAAAGCCATCTGGTTTATTTGCTTTTGGATAGGTTTGATACCTTATCTGTGTGTAGCCGCTCAATTGAAAAAGCTTACTCATTCCTAATGGGAATATTTTCACCTTTGCTTTTTCATCCTGCTTTGCAGCAGCAGCCTTTGCTTTAATAGAATCCGCTTCGCTTTGTGTGATCGTGCCTTTTTGAACAAGGATGTTCAACACGTCATCTGAAGTTTGCGCGGATGCATGAAAAGCCATCAACATAATAATGAGGAATACGGATAATAACTTAGTGACTTTTAGAAAATCTCTTTTTTTCGGTCGAAAAAATCCTTCATTGGTTAATTCGTTTTTCATGTAATTTTGGTTTGGTTTTAGGTGAACACATTTATTTAAAACTATAGGCCCATTCAGGTTGCACCCTGGTGGGCCTTACTTATGCAAATATTTCTTCTGTCTCGCGACCGTTCTCTTCCGTAAATCCGATATACACGGAATCATTTTCTACTTTAACTGCGTAGGTTATTAAACTACATTCATCCTCATCATTCATACAATGACCATCTACCAATGAAAATGTTTTTTTATGAAACGGACAGGCAATTTTAGGCTCACCTTCCTGAGAACCGATCATACCACGACTCAACGCCATCTGTTTACGATGCGGACATTCATTCTGTGTAGCATACCACTCACCTCTACGAGAGAAATGAAATAACGCTATCTGTTTATCATGATATTTTACGCATACCCCACCGTTAACAGGAACGTCTTCTGTTTTGCAGGCTTGGAACCAGGTTGTTATTTTTTCTTCTGTCATGTGTTGTGATTTTTTAGAAAGCCCCCTAAATCCCCCGAAGGGGGACTTTTGAGTGTTATTATTTTTAGATTTTTTAATTACTTATGCTCCTCTACTTTCTTATTCCTTATTTCTTATTTTGTATTCCTTATTTATTTGTATTTTATTCTTAACTATTTCCAATCCTTCACCTTCTTCTGATCTCTCATTTCCTCAAACACTATCGTTGGATCTTTTTCTTGCGGTGCGTTTACGAAATGATTGAACCTTTTTCTTATGGCTGGATTTTCAACCGCTTCTTTCCATTCGCATTTATAGCTTTCAACGAAATCATCCATGTCTAATTCTAATTGTTCGTTGATTCCTAAACTGTCGTTTACAACTACGTTTCTTAAATAATCGATACCACCATCCATTTTATTTAACCAGGTAGCAGTTCTTGTTAAAGGATCTGCTGTACGGATATAGAACATCAAAAAACGATCAATATATTTTATACAGGTATCGCTATCAAGATCTGTTGCTAATAATAAAGCATGCTGTGGCTTGCTTCCGCCGTTACCGCATACATAAAGATTCCATCCCTTTTCTGTGGCGATGATGCCGAAGTCTTTACTCTGCGCTTCAGCACATTCGCGGATACAACCGCTTACACCACCTTTTAATTTATGCGGAGAACGTAATCCTCTGTAACGTTCTTCAATACGGATCGCGAAACTAACGCTGTCGTGTAACCCAAAACGGCACCAGGTACTGCCCACGCAACTTTTTACGGTGCGTAAAGATTTTCCATAGGCATGTCCGCTTTCAAAACCTGCATCGATCAGCTCTTCCCATATTGCAGGAAGATCGCTAAGGTGTGCACCAAACAGATCGATACGCTGACCGCCGGTAATTTTTGTATAGAGATTATATTTTTTTGCAACAGAACCGATCACAATTAATTTATCCGGTGTGATCTCGCCTCCGGGAATTCTTGGAACAACAGAGTAGGTTCCTCCTTTTTGTATGTTAGCAAGAAAACGATCGTTGCTATCCTGCGCGGTATCATTTCCTTTTACCAAAATCATTTCATTGAACAGACTCGCAATGATGGATACCACCGGAGGTTTACACAATTCACAACCATCGCCTTTACCTAATTTATCTAGCACAGCATCAAATGATTTTAGCTGATGCATTTTTATCAGGTCAAATAATTCCTGCCTTGAATAATTAAAATGTTCACACAAAACATTGCGTACGTATTTGCCCTGGGCTTTCATGGTGTGCACCATCAGGTCTTTCACCATTGGTACGCAGCCACCACAGCCAGTTCCTGCCTTGGTACATTTTTTTATCGCATCAATTGTTTCACAACCTTGTTCAGCTACTGCTGTGCAGATACCGGCCTTTGTAACACTTTCGCAACTGCATACAATGGCTTCATCAGGCAGACTTAACACACCTGCACCACCTTCCGATTCTCCACCACGCGATCCTAATATCACGTCTTCAGGATTTGGCGGCAATACAATTTTATTTTTTGCCGTCTGTAATAACATGTTGTATGCTTCCGCATCACCGATCAATATGCCGCCTAATAAATATTTTCCATCGTCGGTAATATTGATGCGTTTGTAAATCCCTTTCATGGTATCTTCAAACACAACCGTTCTGCATTCATGCAATGCAACAAAAGGATCACCGAAACTCGCGACATCAATGCCTATCAGTTTTAATTTGGTGCTCATGTCAAAGCCCGTAAAAGATTTATCTTCTTCTACTAAATGACTCGCTACTACTTCCGCCATTTCATATCCCGGCGCTACCAAACCGTATATCATTCCGTGGTACAATGCACATTCACCAATAGCATAGATGGAATGATCTGTGGTCTGTAATTTTTCATTCACCACAATTCCACCGCGGTGACCAACTTCTAATCCACATAATTTAGCCAGCTCATCTCTTGGTTTTATACCGGCTGATATCACGAGCATGTCTACATCGATTTTTGTATCGTCTGTAAACTGCATGCCTGTTATAGCATTATCTCCTAAAATTTCAGAAGTGTTTTTATTGGTGCATATCTTTAATCCTAATTTTTCTAATTTATTGATCAGTATGCCAGAGCCTGCATCGTCGATCTGGCGAGGCATTAACCTGTGTGCAAATTCGATCACTGTTGTATCACCAATACCAAGATCCAACATTGCTTTTGCGGCTTCCAATCCTAATAAGCCACCACCGATCACTGCACCTTTCTTTGCTTTTTTAGCATATGCCTGCATCATCTCCAGGTCTTCGATCGTTCTATATATAAATACACCCTCTTTATCTACACCGGGAATTGGCGGAACAAAGGCAGCTGAGCCCGTAGCCAAAACAAGCACATCATAATTTTCAGTAATGCCTTTATAGGAGTGAACCGTTTTAGTTGGCCTGTCGATACTTTGTACCGGATCGCCCAAATGTAGTTTGATACCATTGTCTTCATACCATGTTGTGGAAGACATAGACAGGTCTTCAGCAGATTTACCCGAAAAGAATTCGCTTAAATGAACACGATCGTACGCCCTGCGGATCTCTTCGCCAAAAACCACTATTTCCACTTTTTCAGCTGAAGATTTAGCTATCAGTTTTTCACAAAACTTGTAACCCACCATCCCATTTCCAATTACTACTACTTTCATGTCTCAACTTTTTAATTAATTATTAAAAATAATAATATATTATATTATCAAATTATAATTATATATATGTAATTATTTATGATATAAAAATATTTTTATACCTAGCAAAATATTGTTTATATCATAAAATTAGCGTAATTTTATTTAAGTTTAAACATTTATCTAAAAATATTATTCACATATTTAATTTAACAATATGAATAATGCATCAAATAACAAATTATTATCATTAGTTGGCGGCGGTCCGGGAGACCCTGATCTTATCACTTTAAAAGCAATAAAAACCATTGAAAAAGCCGATGTTATTCTATACGACGCGCTTATAAATGATGATTTATTGAAATATGCGTCTAAAAAAGCGATCGTACAGTTCGTTGGCAAGCGATACGGCTGTCATGCACTTTCGCAAAAAGAGATAAATAATTTAATTATTGAATATGTTTTCTCTTATGGCCATGTGGTGCGTTTAAAAGGCGGAGATCCATTTGTATTCGGCAGGGCGCAGGAAGAAATTGAAACGGCAAGAAGTCATGGTATCAAAGTAGAAGTGATACCAGGCATATCAAGTGCGCTAGCAGTACCGGCATCTCAAATGATACCGCTTACCTGCCGCGGTATCAATGAAAGTTTTTGGGTAACCACCGGTACCACTCAATCTGGCAGCATATCTTCAGATATAAATTTAGCAGCACAATCTAGCGCAACAGTAGTTATACTAATGGCCATGAGCAAGCTCGAAGGCATCATGGAAATATTTTCGACCTACGGCAAGGGCGAAACACCTGTTGCCATTATACAAGATGGTACTACTGACAAAGAAAAAATGGTGATCGGAAAAGTGAACGACATTTTCTTTAAAGCACAATACGCCAACATCAGCAACCCGGCCATTATTATTGTTGGTGAAGTAGTGAACCTGCATCCCTCGCTGGTAAAGACTTACATTAATAAAAATGTTAGTAACAATAATGTAAACTCCCTATCATCCTGAGGAACGAAGGATCTGATCATTGATCAATCATTCTGCAATAGCAAGAATAAGATGCTTCGTTCCTCAGCATGACAAAGGAGAGGATCTAATTACTAATCAATTTACCCACAGCTGTAAGAAGTAATTAATCTATAAACCTCATCCACTACTTCGCTAAATCTACCAGTTCCTACGGAAGCGCCTCTTTGGCTGCAGTGCCAAGCGAAGCGCAGGCAGACAAAATCATGCGAAGCAGATTTTCGTCAGCGGCCAAAGTAGCGTTGGAGAAGGAACACCGCCCAGCGGCTATGAGCGACCAAAAACTAAAAAATCACAACCTGTTATGGTGGATAAAAGACAAAAAGAGTTTTTCTCACACCCTTTGCGGTAAAAGCAACAATTAGAATTATATTGCAAAGGCAATATTTCTAATATTCCCATTGCATGAAAAAAAACAAAACCGACTGCGACCTAAAAACCTGCCCGCTATGTAAGCTATGCCTTAAAGAATGGCTACCTGCAGTTGCAGCCGGCAGAAAAAACTTCCAGGTAAAGAAAGGGGAACGTATTTTTTCTGAAGGCACTAATATCACTGATATTTATTTCATTTATTCCGGCACCGTAAAAGTGCACAAGCAATGGGGTAGTGAAAAAGAACTGATATTGCGCTTTGCCAAAAAAGGCGATATCGTTGGGCACAGAGGTTTGGGCATTGATAATATTTATCCTGCATCCTGTACTGCGGTTGAACCAACAACTGTTTGCGCTATTGACCTTGACTTATTCCAGTCTTCCTTAAAAGTAAATCCCGATTTTATTTACCAGATGCTTATGTTCTACACAAGAGAACTAAAAGAATCGGAAAGAAATATGCGCAATCTCGCACACATGCCCGTAAAGGGCCGTGTAGCACAATCGCTGTTAACCTTACACGATAAATTCGGCGAAGACACCAACGGCTGTATCGATATCACCCTAAGCAGACAAGACCTTGCCTCCTACGCCGGCACCACATACGAAACCGTATTTAGAATAATGAATGATTTTACCGAAGAGAAAATTTTACGATTGGAGGGGAAGGATATTGCTATTGTGGATAAGGAGAAGTTAGTTGGGTATACGCAGGAGATGACATCGTAAATATGTAGAATAATTACGATACTTCCCCAGGTTCATTATAATTATCAAAACTCATAACCCACTCATCAGGCGTTTCCAAATAATCTCCACCCAATAATTCCAAAACATACATCATACTATGCCTTTTTAATTCACCCTGCTCATACAATACTTTTATTTTATTTAACCCCGTAACTTTATATATTCCACACAAAGGTTCTGCCCTATTCTCATTCATAAAAACAACAGCATCTTTATTAGTTGCAAAAGAATGATTGTATAAATGTTGCAACACTGCTGTTTCCATCGCAATCATATCACAGGCAATAACAAATAAATCAGATGAAGGAAATTGTGTATGCACAGATAATATTCCATGAAGCGGGCCGCCGATAGCAAGATTTGTATCGTCGATAATTAGAGATGATGAATCAAGAAAATTGGAATAGGCAATCTGCTGTTGCTGGTTAACAGATAATACAACAGGGATAGATAATGCGGCCAATTTATTAAATGCTAATTGCGCCCAAGTGGTGGCATCTTTTTGTAGCATGCCTTTATCGGTACCCATCCGGGTACTTTGTCCGCCGCATAGTACTACTCCTGTCATAATAAATTATTAATCATTACTATGGCGCATTCCTTCAGCCACTTTAAAAATATGAATGATGTAGGGGAACAAGGCATCCATTGTTTCTTCTGCACCACGGGTTGAGCCGGGTAACGTTAGTACCAATGTTTTGTTGATAAAACCTGCTACCCCGCGGGATAACATGGCGTATGGTGTACGTTGTTGTCCGTAATTGCGGGCGGCTTCCATGATGCCAGAAATTTCTCTATCGAATAATGGTGTGATGGCTTCAGGCGTTACATCTCTTGGCGACAGACCAGTGCCGCCGGTAAAAATTACCAGGCTGTAGCCTTCATTGCTTAATTGTTTTGCTTTATTTTGTATCTGATCAAATTCGTCGGGTATTACTGCATACAGTGCCGTATTTATTTTCTGTTGCTGTAATTTTTGTACTACCGCTTTGCCCGCAAAATCCTGCTTGCTGCCATCTGCCACACTATCGGAACAAACGATCACGGCACAACGCAACGATAGCGTATCATTATTTTTATATTGTGATTTACCACCACTCTTGTTTATTAGTTTGATGGTAGATATCTCTATTTCTTTATCGATCGGTTTTAGCATGTCGTACATCGTTAGCGCTACAACCGATGCACCATGCATGGCTTCTACTTCTACGCCCGTTTTATAAATCGTATGTACTTCAACCGTGATGGTTATTTGTAATCCTTCCACGGCATAAGTAATAGCAGTAAACTCAACCGGCAAAGGATGGCAATCGGGAATTACATCGCTTGTTTTTTTAACCGCCAGCAAACCTGCAGCGCGTGAAAATTCAAACACATCTCCTTTCGGTACTTTTTTATTTTGTACCGCATCGATCGTTTCTTGTCTGGATACTTTTACAATAGCCGTTGCCACTGCTTTACGTAAACTGCTTACTTTATGTGTAATAT
>DATHHR010000050.1:0-25026 GCA_035317105.1 Ferruginibacter sp.
ATCCCAATTCAGACAAAAATCGCAATCAATTCAATCAAAAAATAAACTTCAATCAACGGTTCAGACAAAATTCAATTGCATTTTCAATTCTTCCACAACATTATAAATGATCGGGCACATCGAATAATACATCAATGTACCAAACAACCGATCAGTGAAATTATCTTTGTGCAAATGCGGAAAATCCCTGCACTCTGTAAATCGTTCTTCGTAAATGGTACATTTTGTGCCCCCTAAAAAATGACAGGGGATCGTATTCATGATCATTTTCCCCTGCAGGCTCTCTTCAATGTATTTAGCTTTTAGATCGGGTAGAGGCATGGCCAAATGCGTAGCTAATCTTTCAGATTCTTCAGGCGTTATGTTTATCATTAATGTCTTACAGCAATTACCGCATTCGGTACAGTCTATTTTGGGCGTTATATCTGCATTAATAGCATGAACCAGGTCGTCGATCTTTTTGCTATCCTGCTTTTTTAGGAAAGACCGGAAATCGTCATTCTCATTTTCTCTTTCAGCCGCCAGGGCCTGTATCGTGGTTAAATTCGTTTCCAGAAAATGATTTTTAATAGTAATATGAAGCGGCAAATATACCATTTAAGCAGATTTAGCGTTTGCTATCTTATTTTATACACAACTGTTTAAAAGGGAAAATGATTCTCTTTACTCATTTAACTATATTTGCCACGACTCTAAATTACTAAATTTGTTAGTATATTTGCGCCGCATTTAAGGCAGTTTTAAATTTATGAGCTTGCAATAAAGTCAAATGGCAAAAGTTAAAACCCAAAAGTAAGTTCCCATCTTTTACTTATTGGCTTTGACTTTTTCACTTTTGATTTTTTAAAAACTAACTATTAACAAACTTGAAATGGCAGAAGTATCGATCTATAATGAAGACTCCATAAAGAGCTTAGACTGGAAGGAACATATCCGCCTGCGCCCGGGGATGTACATTGGTAAACTGGGTGATGGTAGCAGTGCCGATGATGGCGTGTACGTGTTGATAAAAGAAGTGATCGATAACTGTATCGATGAACATACCATGGGTTTCGGTAAACAAGTGGATGTAGTGATCGAAGGAAAAACAATTACGGTGCGCGATTTTGGCCGTGGTATTCCTTTAGGGAAAGTGGTGGATGTGGTGAGCAAGATAAATACAGGCGCCAAATACGATAGTAAAGCCTTTCAAAAAAGTGTGGGTTTGAATGGTGTGGGTACAAAAGCGGTGAATGCATTAAGCAAAAGCTTTATAGTGACCGCTTATCGCGACGGAAAAGAAAAGACCGCAGAATTTGAAAAAGGTGTTTTAATAAAAGAACATAAAGAAGTAGCAACGAAAGAACCTAACGGGACTTTTGTAACATTTATCCCTGATGACACCATCTTTAAAAATTTCCATTTTGTTCAGGAGTATTTAGACAGCCAGTTTTGGAACTACTGTTACCTGAACGCAGGCTTGATCATGAACCTGAATGGTAAAAAATATGTCAGCAAAAATGGTTTGCTTGATCTGTTGCAACGCAAGACAAATGAAGATGAGATCCGTTATCCGATCATTCATTTAAAAGGTGAAGATATCGAAGTTGCCTTAACGCATGAGAATGCTTACGGTGAAGAGTATTACAGTTTTGTGAACGGACAGTTTACCACACAGGGCGGTACGCATTTGGCAGCATTCCGAGAAGGCTATGTAAAGACGATCCGCGAATTTTATAAAAAAGATTACGATGCAGCCGATATCAGGGGCAGTATCTGTGCCGCAATAAGTGTACGCGTTCAGGAGCCTGTTTTTGAAAGTCAGACAAAAACTAAATTAGGTTCATCCAATGTATCTGAAGGCGGCCCTTCCATGAGGAATTTTATCGGCGATTTTTTAATGAAGGAGCTGGATAATTATTTGCATCGTAATACAGCTACCGCAGAAGCTTTAAAAAAGCGCATTGAACAAAACGAAAGAGAGCGTAAAGAATTAGCCGGTATTAAAAAACTCGCGAATGAAAGAGCGAAAAAAGCGAACCTCCATAATAAAAAATTAAGAGATTGTAAGTTTCATTACAATGATGAAGCAACAGGGAAAGACAAAGACAGCATATTAGAAAAACAAAAAGAGAGCACCATCTTTATTACCGAAGGGGATAGTGCGAGTGGTAGTATCACCAAAGCGAGAAACGTGAATACGCAGGCTGTATTCAGCTTACGTGGTAAACCATTGAACTGTTTTGGCCTTACGAAAAAAGTGGTGTATGAAAATGAAGAGTTTAACTTATTACAACACGCGTTGAATATCGAAGAAAGCTATGAGGACTTACGTTATAACAATATCGTATTTGCAACCGATGCCGATGTGGATGGTCTGCATATCCGTTTATTATTGATGACATTTTTTTTACAGTTCTTTCCTGATGTTGTAAAAAACGGCCATGTGTATATTTTAGAAACACCTTTATTCCGTGTAAGAAATAAGCAGGAAACTATTTATTGTTATGATGAAGCGGAAAAACAAGCTGCTATGAAAAAGCTTGGCACTAAACCTGAAATAACAAGGTTCAAAGGATTAGGAGAGATCAGTCCGGAAGAGTTTTCAAGATTCATCGGGAATGATATGAAATTACAACCGGTGATGTTATTACCAGAAACACATATCCAACATTTGCTGGAATATTATATGGGAAAGAACACACCAAGCAGACAGGATTTTATTATTGATAATTTGAAGATCGAACAAGATCTTATAACGGAGGCGGAAGCGGTTTAATTAATAATTAGTAATTAAGAATTAATAATTATTTTAATGCAGTTAGTAAGTGTTTTTTCGAAAGATAATTGATTTTTAATCCTAATACCATACTATGAAAACTGATAATTTGGTTCAACAAAAGTCTTTTTATTTTGGTTTGAGAATATTAAAATTGTATACGCATTTAAGAAAAAGTAAAATAGAAAGAGATATTGCGTTGCAATTGTTAAGAAGTGGAACATCCATTGGTGCAAATGTTGAAGAAGCCATTGGAGGTTCATCGAAAAAAGATTTTATTTATAAATTAGAAATAGCTTATAGAGAAGCAAGAGAAACTAGATACTGGATACGTTTATTTAAAGAAGGAGATTTACTTGAATCAAAAATTGCTAATTCATTTATAACAGATTGCGGAGAGATTTTAAAAATTCTCACAGCTATTATAAATTCTACTAAAACTAAAAGAATTATTAATTACTAATTATTAATTCTTAATTACAAAAGAAAAGATGTTCGAATTTCATAGTGATAAAAAAAGGTATTTCGATATGCAGGCTGAGAATGCCAGGCAGTATTTAATACCTTTTATTGAACAAACATTTCCACTCAAGCAGGGAATGCGCGTTTTAGAAATCGGTTGCGGAGAAGCCGGTGTATTAAAAGCATTCACCGATAAAGGATGTATCGGCGTAGGAGTAGAGCTGCACGATTTTAGAATTGAGCTGGCAAAAGAATTTATGGCTGAAGAAGTACGCCAGCAAAAAATATCTTTTATCTCAAAAGATATTTACAAAGTAAATGTTGATGAAGAATTCAGCGGCCGCTTTGATATCATCGTATTGAAAGATGTTATCGAGCATATATTCGACCAGGAAAAACTGATCGCCTGGATGAAAGGTTTTTTAAATCCCAGCGGCGTTATATTTTTTGGTTTCCCGCCATGGCAAATGCCTTTTGGAGGGCACCAACAAATTTGTCAGAGCAAATTCTTAAGCAAGCTGCCTTATTTTCATTTATTGCCAACGTTCCTATACAAAGGCATATTGAAAATGTTCAAAGAAGATCCTACCGAATTGCTCGAAATAAAAGAGACAGGTATTTCAATTGAACGTTTTGAAAAAATAACTAAACAGACTGGATATAAGATAGTGGGCAAATTGCATTATTTAATTAACCCGATATACATATACAAGTTTGGTCTGCAACCAAGAAAGCAGGTGAAATTGATCAGTGCTATTCCTTACGTGCGTGATTATTTTACTACCTGCGTTTACTATTTAATAACCCCTAATTAAGTCAATATTTAAAGTATGATCCATATAGTTTTTAATGAGCCCGATGTAAAAGTATTAGAACAGGCTATCGAATTAGACGAAACATTACAAGGCGAAATAATGCTGATCAGGGATGATTATGCTGTTGGCCCTTTGAACAATATATACCTCGGCGAAGGAAAAGAAGAACGCAAAAGCTGGTGGACAGAGATCTTAGCCGGCGGCGATTACGCAGGTAAAGTACAGGATGAAGAAGTAGATGATTATAAAACTGCTGCAGAATTAGTGGGCACCATGCGCCGCGATCCTGAAGAAACGATCTGGATATGGGCCGCACAAAACAAGCATGATGTAAGCGGTTATTATTGGTTGTTAAAATATATGCAGGAATTCCAGAGCCGCGTGTACATTTTGTATCTGAACAATCTTCCGTTCATCAATGAAAAAGGAAATATTTTTTATCCCAACTGGCTATCGGAAATTCCTGCAAAAGAATTTTTGAAAGCAAAGAAATTATCGAGAGAGATTACACTCAGTGAATTTGAAGTAGATCCTGATGAATGGACAAAGATCTGCAACGAAAATAAAGGTGTGCGCATTTTAGAAGGCGGTAAAAAATTGGTGAATGAAGAATATTCTTTCTATGACGCAGAGTTAAAGAAATTCATCACAGGCGATTGGCAGAAAGCATCAAAGATCATTGCACAGTTTTTAAGCAAAGCAAAACATACAACAGGCGATGCCTATTTATTATGGCGCCTAAAAGTAATGATCGCACAAAATATGTTTGATGTACAGGGCAAAGTGACCAACATGAAAGATTTCGAAATAAAAACAAAATCATAAATGAAAACACTATTAAAGCTCGAAGAACTGGCGATGTTTTTTGCAAGCATTTATGCCTTGCATTATTTACAGGTAAGCTGGTGGTGGTATTTAATAGTGTTCGTTGGTCCGGATATTAGTATGATAGGTTATTTAGCAGGCAACAAAGTTGGTGCAGCATGTTACAATTTGTTTCATCATAAAGGAATAGCCATTGCCATTTTAATGACAGGTATTTTTTTAAGCAATTGGAATTTGGAAGTAATAGGTTTGGTTTTATTCGGTCATTCATCATTAGATCGTTTTGCAGGATACGGATTGAAATACAATCAAGGGTTTAAGTTTACGAGCTTAGGCAAGATCGGGAAAGAGGAATAGGGTTGGAGTGTTCGAAGTGTAACAGGTGCTACTCCTACGGAGTAGAGATCATATTTATTAACGTTTTCTACAAAGGTGTTGCCCCGATGGGGCAAAGAAACAGATAACAAAACGTCGATTTATAATAGAACTCCATAGGAGTTCCATCTTTGTAGAAAGAAGAAATAAAATACAAACCCAACTCCGTAGGAGTTGCACCCTTGTAAATTATTGTAAAATAAATATCAAGCATGGATCGAACTCCATAGGAGTTCCACCTTTGTAGCAGGAGAAATAAAATACAAACACAACTCCGTAGGAGTTGCACCTTTGTAAATTATCAGAAACATAAAACCGCACCCTATGCCAAATACGTATTCACAATTGTATATTCAATTAGTATTTGCCGTAAAAAACAGACAAAATTTAATAAAAGAACCTTTTAGAGAAAAGGTAGAAAAATATATGTGTGGAATAGCTAGCGCTAAAAAACACAAACCAATATCGATCTATTGCATGCCGGATCACTTGCATTTTTTGGTTGGATTAAATCCCGATCAATCAATTGCAAACCTGGTAAAAGAATTAAAACAAAGCAGTAATAATTTTATCAATGAAAATAAATTCACGAAAATAACATTTAACTGGCAGGAAGGATACGGTGCTTTTAGTTATTCAAGATCAAGTATTGATAACGTTGTAGAATATATTTACGATCAACCAAAGCACCACAAAACAAAAACATTTAAAGAGGAATATATTAGCTTTCTGGAAAAATTTGATATCACCTTCGATCAACAATATTTATTTGAGTTTTATAATTAGGGTTTAAACATGGCAAAAGAAAAGAACAAGGAAGAATACGCACACAGCGACGCCGGCATTAGCGGACAATACAAAACATGGTTTTTGGATTATGCCAGCTATGTAATTTTAGAAAGAGCTGTGCCAGCATTGGAAGACGGATTAAAGCCTGTGCAAAGAAGAATTTTGCATGCCATGAAAGAAATGGATGATGGCCGCTTTAATAAAGTTGCCAATATCATCGGACAAAGCATGCAGTACCATCCGCATGGTGATGCGAGTATCGGCGATGCATTGGTTAACCTCGGACAAAAAGACCTCTTAATAGAAACACAAGGAAACTGGGGCGACGTGCGCACGGGCGATGACGCAGCAGCAGCACGTTATATCGAGGCACGTTTAAGCAAGTTTGCTTTGGAAGTTGCGTTTAATGCAAAGACTACCAACTGGCAATTGAGCTACGATGGTAGAAAAAATGAACCGGTTACTTTGCCGATGAAATTCCCTTTGCTATTGGGGCAGGGAGCAGAAGGTATCGCGGTTGGTTTGGCAACGAAAATATTACCACATAATTTCTGTGAGCTGATAGATGCTTCTATCAAATATTTAAAAGGTAAAAAGTTTGAGATTCTACCTGATTTTCAGACAGGTGGTACAATGGATGCCAGCAATTACAATGATGGCAAGCGTGGCGGTAAAGTAAGGGTGCGGGCGGTGATAGAAGAGCAGGATAAAAAAACATTGGTTATCCGGAACGTTCCTTACGGTGTTACTACAACGCAGTTGATGGAAAGTATCGTTAAAGCAACCGACCAGGGAAAAATAAAAATTAAAAAGGTAACCGATCATACGGCTGCGGAGGTAGAAATTATCATTGAGTTGGCACCGGGTATTTCTCCGGATATTACCATTGATGCCTTGTATGCTTTTACAGATTGCGAAGTGAGCATTTCTCCGAACGCTTGTGTAATTGTTGATCAGAAACCAATTTTCTTAGGCGCACACGAATTATTAAAGATCTCTGCGGATAATACCAAAGAGTTGTTAAAGCGTGAGCTTGAAATTAAGTTGGGTGAGCTACAGGAAAAATGGCACTACACTTCCTTAGAAAAAATATTCTTCGAAGAAAAAATATACAAAGAGCTTGAAAAAAAATATGATACCTGGGAGAAAGTAATTGATGGTATCAACAAAGCATTCGAGCCATTTAAAAAAGTATTAAAGCGCGCTATCACAAGAGAAGATATCGTTAAACTAACGGACAAGCCCGTGCGCCGTATCTACAAACTGGATATCGACGAATTAACCGCGCAGATCAAATCTTTGGAAGCAGAGATCAAACAAGTAAAGCATGATATTGCTAACCTGGTTGATTATGCCGTTGCTTATTACGACGCTCTATTAAAAAAATTCGGCAAGGGCAGGGAACGCAAAACTGAGATCAAACAATTTGATACCGTGCAGGCTAAATCTGTCGCTATTGCTAATATTAAATTATACGTGAACTATGCTGATGGTTTTATCGGCAGCGGTTTAAAGAAAGATGAATTCATCGCGGAAGTGTCCGACCTGGATGATATCATCGCCTTCACTAAGGGCGGTATCATGAAAGTGGTACGCGTGGCCGACAAAGTATTTATCGGCAAGGATATCATTCATGTGGCCGTGTTCCAGAAAAATGATGAGCGCACTACTTACAATATGATCTATGTAGATGGTAAAACAGGCGTAAGCTTTGCAAAACGATTTAATGTAACCGGCATTACGCGCGATAGAGAATATCCGTTAGCGAAAGATGAAGATAAAAGCAAAGTGCATTATTTTTCAGCCAATGCGAATGGTGAAGCGGAAACAGTAAAAATTACATTAAGTCCGAATTGTGCGGCAAAAAATAAAGAGCTGGAATTTTCTTTCGGCGACCAGGAGATCAAGGGCCGCAGCAGTGTAGGTAATATCGTAACAAAATATCCTATCAAGACCGTCAAGTTCAAAGAAGCCGGCAAATCTACGCTGGATGCTAAAAAGCTTTGGTTCGATGATAAATTCGGCAGACTGAATACCGAAGAAAAAGGAACTTACTTAGGCAAGTTCGATGCGGAAGACAGGCTGCTCGTTATGTACAACGATGGTAATTACCAGATAACCGACCAGGAGCTAACACAGCGCTTTGATACTGAGAAAGTGATACTCATAGAAAAATTCAACCCTAACAAAATAGTTACTGCGGTTTACCTGGATAACGATAAACTACAGTACAATATCAAGCGTTTTAAAATTGAAACAACGACGCTCCACAACAAATTCTTCTTCATCAAAGAAGGCGATGGTAATCGTTTGGAAGCAGTCACAACCCAGGAAGAACCCGTACTCGTGGTACAAAGTGGCCGCGGACAACAAGTGCGCCTCAATAAATTCAAGCCGGCAAAATTAGTAGACGTAATGGGCTGGAAGGCAGTAGGAGCCAAGCTAACAGAGTACAGCAAAAGCATGGACTTTGCCTGGGAGAAGAACGACAAAGACAATCTGCAAACAGATCTTTTTGAATAAATAGTTTTGTTTTATCGAAGTTTAAAAAAAGTATACACATCGCCGTTGTTGCGTATGTCGGGCAGGTAAGTGCGTTAGCATACCAACAACGCAGTTGAATGGTTGAGATTTCGGATATTGGTGAAAACACCAACATCGGCGTTTATGTAATAGGTAAGACCAACAAAAGCAAAGGATTTACTCTTATTTCAGATAATTTATAAATTACCGTAGATCTGGGGATAATTAAACATATCAAGAATTGCCTTTTTATTAAATTTCCAATAGTACATTCGCTATTCACCAAACTCAAAACAATGGTAAGTATGGATATTGAAAAACATTTAATCTATATGATGTCTAAAAAAGAAGCAGAACAATCAATAGACATATATTACGATGATTTAGCTCCTGAATTTGTTGTAAAAATTAAAGATAATTTAGATGAAAGCAGGTCAGTTCATTTTAGAAATAATAATCTACTAGATTCAATTGAACAAGCAACCGCATTTTTAGAAGCACAATCAAATAATTAATTCTACCTTACAAGACCTACTTCTATGAAAAAATTAATGGTTTTAATTATGATCCCAACCTTATTATTTAGTTGCAAGGGTAAAGGGTCACTTACAGGAAATGCTACTTATAGTTTAAATCGTATTATTGGCGATAGACCTGATGGTAGTTCTGATATTTATTTATTTCCTTATGATAAAAATGATTCTGTAATATATGCAGAATGTGATTTGAATGGTAATTTTTCATTTAATAATATCCCATCTGGAAAATATGTTTTGATAGGTGTTTCAGGTAAGGCAACAGGGTCTCCAGCTGATAATTATTTTGTTCTCTATAATAGTCAATATATGGTTGATTTAGGATTCTTCTTTTTTAAACTAGATAGTAATTTAGAGAAGAAGGCTACTGACCTAGTAAATGTACGTCAACAATTATTAGTTTATAAAGATGATGATTATGATGAAAAAGGAAAAAATGCTAGGGATTCGCTTCAATTGATTGAGGGTTTAGCAAATAAATTATCAGATTCTTTAATTAATATGATACCACAGAATTCAAGACTTTTAAGAAATATGGCAGTTGTAGGAATTAGGAAGTTATCTATGGAATACGTTACTGTGGAAAATGATAAAACAAATACACAAACAGTTAATTTTGGCTCTACTTATTATTAAACAGTTGATCTAATTAATTATGTATAATTTAGTTTGTCAATTTTAGTATATAATATGCCTTTTTGTTTTCCGCCGACTTTTCCGCCGATGTAGGTGTTCCAATAATTATAAAGTAAATCTATAAACAGCGAACGCCGCCGTCTGGTCTCCGACCAACGGCACAACAATTATAAATTGTAAAGTATATTTTAAAATACTAAAGGCCGTTGGTCGGAGACCAGACGGCGGCTACAATCCTTCGCCTAATTATTTTAAAACGCCCCAACTGGCGCAGATATGCGGCATTGATATCGTGCGTGGCGTATCTGCGCCAAGTATATTGTACATTTATTTATGAGTAAAAAGTACAAATTCCGAGATAACGATAAATTATATTTCGTAACGTTTACTATTGTTCATTGCATATATTTATTTATTCGAAAATAAATATAAAGAAATAGTCTTGATGCCATAAGATTTTGCCAAAAGAATAAAGATCTTGAAAGTGTATGGATGGTGTATAATGTCAAGTCATTTACACTTAATTATTGGTACACGTGGTAATGCAATGAGTAATATTATGCGGGATCTTAAGCGCCACAGTTTAGAAGAATTGCATAAGGCAATAAAAGTAAACAATAAAGAAAGCAGAAAGGAATGGATAAATTTGGATGATGGAAAGAGCAGGGAAGATCAATAATGTAAATTTCCAATTATGGCAACCAGAAAGTCATCCAATAGAATTAACCAATAATAATATTGCCCTTACTGGCGCAAGTCTTCCGAAGGATGACTTGTGTCTAAACATGCAGCCAGTTTCCTAACTGGCAAAACAAAGCAATAAATATTCTGTATATTTAGTCTACAAAATCCACCCAAGTCAACTAAATACAAAGTTCGAAATAACGAATTGGCTTCTGATTTCTATTATATTTTGTATATCAGAATAAATTTATATCTTGTGGTAGTACCCATTAAACTTTTATAAGTTACTAAAATTCTCCCAAGTATCCTATTCTATTAATCCTAAGACAATGTTAGAAAAAAAAGAAACTAATTTAACCTTTTTACAAGTAATTATTACAAATGTAATTACTGCTATTGTTAGCATCTCTGTTGCTTTAATTAATACGAGATCTACAAGTAAAGATATTGATTCAAGATTACAAAAAATGGACACAGCTATTCAACAAACTATCACTAATGTCAATAATTCTAATACTCAAATCAATCGACTAAATGGAGATGTACAATCCATATTAACTGTACAGGGTATTACTCAAAATAATACTAATGGATCTAATACAGGAATTGTAACGAATAATCAGCCTATAAAAAAATAATCAATGCGATACCGTATATTATTTATTTCCCTTTATTTTTCTATTTCCGCTTATTCACAAGATAAGATAAATACTAGTATTGTTCAATGGAATGTTAACGGAACAAATATTGGCAATCAAACTATTTTTAATGCCAACTCTTTTTTGATGATGGTAAATACGGTACTTGAAAAGACTAAAATGGATGGTTTGGAATCAACATCAATAATTTCTAAAAAATACAAACTGCTTTACAATGATTTTAATAAAAGTTGTTGTAATGATACATTTTTTATGGAAAATAAAAGCAAGATTTTTAAACTTTTTATTTCAGTTAGAGATTTAGAAGATAGCTTAATGAAAGAAAAAACTAATGAAGATCACTATAAACATGAAGAAGAAACAGAATTAGCTTATAATATAAAATCTCTAATATACAAAGTGCCTTTTAATTCAACATTTAGTGAAGTATTGAGTTATGAATTTGGAGAATCTCATTCTGATTCTATTTCTTGTAATTCCTTGCCAATTGCAATAGAGTGCACGGGTCAAAAAATTAGTTATTATTGGAGATATGTAAAAGATTCTAAGATGGGCGAATATATAAATTCATTCCTTAAATATCATGGATTTAAGGGTAATTATTCTGATAATAGTTATATTGTATATGGATTCAAAAATGATCAACTAATTCGCGTCAACTTACGACTGTTCCCTTGGTCACATGACTTTGAGAAACAATTCTTTAATTCCTTAGGACAGGATACCTTAAATTATCCAGAGCGAGATCAAGTGCAATTAGATAATGATATTTATTGCATAACGGGTTCGTCTTTTAATGATATAAAATCTACCGAAATATCCATGTGCAATAAAGTTGGATATAATATTTGCGTACAGGACTGGTGGCACCAGTAATAATAAATTAAAAAGATAATTGCATTAGGACAAAAGTATATAGTTACCCATCACTGGCACAAGTCTTCTTCGCCGATGTAGGTGTTCCCCAATAATTAGAGAGCAACCCCAACTGGCGCAGATATGCGGCGTTGATACTGTGCGTGGCGTATCTGTGCCAAGTATATTGTACATTTATTTATGAGCAAAAAGTACAAATTCAGAGATAATGATAAATTATATTTCGTAACATTTACTATTGTTCATTGGATAGATCTTTTTATACGAAATGAGTATAAAGAAATAGTCCTTGATGCCATAAGATTTTGCCAAAAGAATAAAGATCTTGAAGTGTATGGATGGTGTATAATGTCAAGTATTTACACTTAATTATTGGTACACGTGGTAATGCAATGAGTAATATTATGCGGGATCTTAAGCGCCACAGTTCAGAAGAATTGCATAAAGCAATAAAAGTAAATAATAAAGAAAGCCGGAAGGAATGGATGATTTGGATGATGGAAAGAGCAGGGAAGATCAATAATGTAAATTTTCAATTATGGCAACCAGAAAGTCATCCAATAGAATTAACCAATAACAATATTGCGTATCAGAAACTAGAATATATACATAATAATCCTATCGAGGCAGGCTTTATAACAAAAGCAGAGGAATGGCAGTACAGCAGTGCAATAGATTATAATGGAGGTAAAGGATTACTGGAAATTATACAATTAGAAACATTAATGTAAACAAGCACAGATACGCCACGCACAATATCAACGCCGCATATCTGCGCTTGTTATGAGCCCAGACGCGGCTACAAAAAATCCTCACTTAATTATTTAAAAGCTTTGCCTTTTGTGTATCAAACTCTTGTTGAGTAAGTACACCGCTATCAAGTAATCCTTTAAGTTTTTGTATTTCATCCGCTATGCTTGTCTGACCACCATTCGATTGATTGGTTGATGCTTTCTTTCCCGCTTCAATTCCTTCTTTTATTTGTTTTACCTCTGCTTTGGTAAAACCGTTGGCAGACATTTGAGTTCCGCCTGCAAAAATAGTTATTGATGAAAAACCAATCAGTGGCGTGTCTATCTCAACAGAAGCAATATGATTAAAATCAAAATGCTTTGTCTCACCACTAAACAGGCCCGGAATTTTTATTGTGATCCCTGTTGATTCCAGGTATATTTCTGAAGGGAATATTTTATTGTCGCTCGAAAGTCTTGATGCTGTGAATTTCATATTGTAAGGTTTGGTTTATTGTGATCTACTGCTGCCTATTTAGACAGGCAACTTGTATACCAAAAGTAGTTGTAATCCGGCAAAAGCAATATTAAAGTATTAAGCACTGGAAAATCTACCTCTGGCGTGGCAAAACAGTAACATTTAGTATATTTAGTTTACAAAATCACATGTGCATATGTCATTCCAAGCATACATAGATAATATCAAAACAAAGACAGGCAAAAGCCCCGATGATTTCAAAAAGCTGGCAGAAAAAAAAGGCTTTCTCAAAGCCGGCCAACTGGTAAAAAATGTAAAGGCAACTGAAATTACAAATTGGCTAAAAGAAGAATTTGAGTTAGGGCACGGGCACGCCATGGCAATTTATGCAATATTCAAAGGTAAAAAGGACTAACTCGATCGATATCTTGATTGGACTATTATTTTCGCGGGTTTAATTATATTTACAGCAAATCAAAAAAATGACAATCCGGTATCAGGCAAGAAAAAAACACTTCATAGATCTTTACAGGCAATATTATTTTAAAGATAATTTAACGGGCAGAAGGCTTGCCACTATATTGATAGTAGGTTGGGCCGTATCTTCTTTTTTAGGTTCAGTATTTACACCTAAAAGTTTATGGTGTATAATCGAGTTTTTATTTGGTGCCGGGTTTATATACACCTGGCAATTTATCATCCCATACTTCAAACAACTAAAAAAGTTTAAGCCTAATGAAGATAAATTACCTGCAGATGTTACACTTACAATTGTAGAGGAAGGGATAGATGTTGAATACGGTTCGGATCATTTTTTTTGTAAATGGGAAGATGCATTTATTACCGCAGGCAATGATAAATATTTTTCATTTACTTTATTTCATGAAACTTATAAAGGCTTTGTGATCCCAAAAGATGTATTTGCGTCTAAAGAGGAAGCCAACTTATTTCTAAATAAAATTTATAATGAAATTGTAAAGACAAAACGAAATATTCCTGTTCCACCAACAGTGAATGATGGCCGTCATTTATACAAAAGAGGATGGCTATGCCTGATCCCGCTTATCGGCGCCTTTATTGGCTTTGGACTGTTCATTTTGGGTATCGTCAAATACAAAAACATAAAGCTTATACTTATCGGGTTAGGAGGTGTACTGTTTACTGTAGCAATATATGGACTCATGTTTTATGTAACGATGTATAGTAAAGCTGGTCGCCAAAATTCTGCCGAGCTCGCCAAAATACAATTAAATGATGTAATGAAAAGTGTTGAATTTTATAAACTTCAAAGCGGTACTTACCCTGATAGTTTACCACAGATCTTAGATCATAATAATATTGTCGATATATATGATCCTATAGCATCTTTTAGAAACTCCAGGCAATTTAATTATAAAAAGATAGGAAATAAGTATACGTTATTTTCTTCCGGTGTTGACCTGATACCAAATACCAATGATGATATTTATCCAAACGCAGTATTTCTTGATAGTTCTAAAATAGGACTTATAAGAAGCGGTACCAAATAATATAGTAGTTTTTTATTGATTTATTTTACCTCGGTACAGTTTCTCACTGTTGCAAGTTTCTATTAATTTATTAGTCCACCAATTTGGTAGATTAATACAATCTACTTATTTTCGTTTTACAAATACCAAAAACCCAACGAATATGAGTACAAATAACATTCAAACAGCAGACACAAATAAAACATCCGCCTGGTCGGAATTCTGGTCGAAGGAAGATTGGTGGGCCGTTTGGCTTGGATTGGGCATTGTTTTGCTTGCCTATGTATTTTATCTTTCCGGCTCGAGTATTTCATGGATCGCGGTAGCTCCGGCTAAATGGTCAAACTTTTCACAGTTGGCTACGCAGTTATCAACTACCAGCATTCGCTACCTTGCTTTGTTGGCCGCTTTGCTGATACTTTTCACTATTGTGATCAAATTCATCGGACAAAAGCCAAAGGAATTTATTCCGGCATTTATTTTCATTTTCGTATTATCAGCGATCATTTACATTGTAGGCAACTGGGATCAGGCTAGTCATTATAATTTGGAACCACCATTAGTTGCATTGGTTATCGGATTGCTTATTTCAAATTTGGGCGTATTGCCACGTTGGCTCGATGCAGGTTTCCGTGTTGAATTTTATATCAAGCTCGGTATCGTTTTATTGGGAGCAACTTTACCTTTCACCTTAATTATCTGGGCAGGGCCGGTAGCTATTTTGCAGGCTTCGATCGTTTCCTTAGTTACATTTTTTGTTATCTTTTTCACTGCACGCAAGCTTGGTCTTGACCATCGGTTAGCAGCAGTGTTAGGAGCGGGTGGTGCTGTCTGCGGTGTCTCTGCATCCATTGCAGTTGGCGGTGCTGTACGTGCTAAAAAAGAAGATCCTCCGATCGCTATAACATTGGTTGTATTATGGGCCATTATTTTTATTTTCTTATTGCCATTGATCTCACGCATACTTGAATTACCAACAGGAGTAGCCGGCGCATGGATCGGAACATCAGAATTTGCAGATGCTGCAGGTTTAGCTGCGGCACAATCTTACGGTGGATTAGGCGGACATGGAGCCATTGCAGGAACAGCAGATCAGGCGCTTGCATCGTATACACTAATTAAAGTTATCGGTAGAGATATCTGGATCGGTATCTGGTCCTTTGTATTAGCATTGGTTGCAGTAACCGTTTGGGAACGCAATGAAACCAATTCAAAAGTTGAGGTTAGCCAGATATGGTTACGTTTTCCAAAATTCGTATTCGGGTTTTTGATCGCTTCGATATTAACAACATTGATCGTTCATGGAAATTCATTGGCTGATTATAATAAAATAGTAAAACCGGCTTTGATCGCACCGATCACAGCATTGCGTACCTGGGCATTCACTTTTAGTTTTTTAAGTATCGGCCTTACAACACGTTTCCGTGAATTGGCGAATGCAGGTATCAAACCATTTATTGCATTCACTGTGGGAGTTTTAGTGAACGTAGTTTTAGGCTATGTATTATCTGTAATTGTTTTCGGTCATTACTGGTCAACCATTGTAACGCATTAATACATGAATATTTTTAGATCCATTCAATTCTCTAATTCCGGGTCGGTGTCGATTTGCCAAAATTGCGCACATTTCCAAAACGATCCGGCGCTCATCGAAAAAGCATATCCCGGACTCACGATCATGAGTTCAGGATATGCTTCTGTCCGCGATAAAGATGGTATCTGTAATTTTAATCAGTTGTATCTTTCTGCAAGAGATAGTTGTCCGCATTTTTTTGCTGCTGTGGGAGTTACTAAATAATTAAAAGCTCTTGTCATGCTGAAGATTGAACATTGAAAATTGAAAATTTATTGATCTCTTTATTGGATATACAGTAAAACAGCCGTAACGATCACTCCCAGATCAACCAGCAAACTCAAAAAGAAAATAGGGATAATGTATCTGGTAGGCAAGGCCGCCAGGTTCACTACTACGCTTATTACCATTGCGCAACAGGCAATAATGTATAGCGCAAAAACATTTCCTAATAGCGTTACAACACCCAATGTAATAATGGTAAAAATAGTACCATGACCTAAAATTCCCAATGTCATCCACCATAGCCTTTTATCTTGCTGGTTATCGGCATAGGTGATGAATTTTTTCCAAATGCTTGTTACAGATCTGTGCGTATGATCATCGATGTAATAAAAATCTCCCGCGTTGTTATGTGTTACTGTTCTCATGATGAATAATTTTCAACAAAGTTCGGCAGCCCTTGCTTGCTGAAAAATGAAGCATCTCAAGTCTAAATATGATATTTATCAGTTTTAAGGCTTATCACAGTAAACGACAGCTTTTTATTAGGCATTGTAAAAAATTTTCTAAAATTTTACAATAAATTCGTTACAAAATAAACTCCGGTAAAATGCAGGATATCATAAAAAAATTCAAATTCAAAGATGCCGGCGTTGTTTGCAACGCACCAGCATCCATTGAAGCTGCGTTAAAAAAACTTGGCTTCAAAACAAATTTTGATAAAAAAATCAAGAGCGCCAATACATTGGTCTTCATCAACAACAATAAGAAGTACCTGAATTTCCTAAAAACCGGTTTAAAAAATATTGAACCGGATAGTGTGCTATGGTTTGCTTATCCAAAAGGAACTTCGAAAATTAAAACAGATATCAACAGAGACACGATTCGTGTAACAGGAGAAGAATTTGGTATCACCACAGTAACAGCCATTTCTATTGACGATACCTGGAGTGCTTTACGTTTTAGGCTTGTTGATAAAGTTGGGAAATGATCCTTTGTCTTAGTTCATGTCCTCCGGTAGCTATATACCTGTCAGACCATGATAAATAAAAGTAGGTGACCACACCCACGTAAACGCAGATCTATTTTTTAAGTTATAAAGGCCGGGGTTTATTTATTACTTGACAATTCGATATCAATTTGATCTTCTTAAAATAATCAATCAAAAGGTTTGTGTTTGAAGTAGGATTTGTCTTATAAAAGAACACCATTTCTATTTTGCCATTATTATCTCTCTTGATTCCTTTTTCGCCATTAGATGAAAGTTTTAATAATATATTTTCTGTAAGGCAAGTGTATTTTGTAAAAATAGGTAACGCTAAGAATTCATCATAAGAACCCAAACTTGTTTTACTACCCGTATTCCACCCTAATGGCATTTTCTCTCTATTGAAAAATAACCATTCTCCATTGGAGTGTGTTCTCATGCCATAAGGCATATTGATACTAAAGAAACTTTTAGGCATTCTACAAGGTAGATAAAATAGTTTGGAACAGCCTTATATTTTAGAAGTCTTGGTTCGTGTCCCCACTTAAGCATGAAAATAAAATTTGCGCAGTCAAATAACTGCATTATATTTGCAGTCAAATAACTGCGCAAATGGAAATTCGTAGAGATGTATTTCAGGCAATTGCCGACCCTACACGTAGGTTGATATTAAGCTTAGTAGCACTACAGGCAATGACACCCGGTGCCATTGCCGAAAATTTCGACTCTTCAAGACAAACGATCTCAAAACATATTCAGATACTGAGTGAATGTGAATTACTGCGCCAAACGCAGACAGGAAGAGAAATTTACTACCATATAAATCCCAAAAAGATGAAAGAAGTAGCCGACTTTATTGAACCGTTCCGCAAAATGTGGGACGACAGGTTTAACAAATTAGAAACCGTAATGAAAAAATACAAATCGAAAAAATAGTATATGGAACTAAAAACAAAAATAACAGCCAAAGATGGCCAACAGGATCTACTGATCACAAGAGAATTTGACCTGCCACTGGAATTACTTTTTAAAGCATACGCAGAACCGGAAATTGTTGCACAATGGATGGGAACAAAAGTGCTGAAATTGGAAAGTAAAAAGCATGGCAGTTACCAATTTGAAACCAGCGATGCTAAAGGGAACGTAGTATTTAAAGCCAATGGCGTGATCCATGAATTTATCCCGAACAAAAAAATAACCCGAACATTTGAAATGGAAAACACACCTTTCGGTGTTCAACTGGAGTTATTACAATTCGAAAAATTAACTGATGACACCAGCAAACTAACTATACACGCAATATATGAATCAGCCGCACTAAGAGACCAGGTGCTGAAATTGCCATTTGCACAAGGTTTAAATATGGCACATAACCGATTAGAAGAGATCATCAACAAATTAAAATAACAGACTATGACAAAGACAAATAAAATTATCTATTGGATCGCTACTATCTGGCTGGCACTGGGGATGGTATCAACCGGAATCGTGCAGTTATTAAAACAAAAAACGGGAGCGGGTGGGGTAGATATGGTAACAGGCTTGGGCTATCCGATCTATATCTTAACAATACTAGGTATTTGGAAAATTTTGGGTGTGATAGTTGTACTAATTCCGAAATTTCCATTACTAAAAGAATGGGCCTATGCAGGATTTTTCTTTGCCATGACAGGGGCGATATTTTCACATATTGCATTGGCTAGTCCTGTGAAGGAAATATTTCCTTCCATGTTACTTTTAGTTTTGACTGTTGTATCTTGGTATTTCAGACCGGCTGATAGAAAGATCATTTCAGTAAATCAATAAATTCAATAGCATGAATCCTAAAGTTGATTTTTATTTTGACAAAGCCAAACAATGGCCCGAAGAATATGAGCAACTAAGAACGATCGTTCTTGATTGCGGATTGGAAGAGGAATTGAAATGGGGCTGTCCTTGTTACACATTTGAAAAAGCCAATATCGTTTTGATACATGGTTTTAAAGAATACTGTGCGTTATTGTTTTTTAAAGGTGCTTTATTAAAAGATACAAAGGGCATTCTAATTCAACAAACAAAGAGCGTGCAATCTGCCCGCCAGATCCGGTTCACGAATGTTAAGGAAATAGCTAAGCTGAAACCCAGTCTGAAAGCCTATATCTACGAAGCTATTGAAGTAGAAAAAGCAGGATTGAAAGTAGAATTAAAAAAAGACCTGGAACCTATACCTGAAGAATTTCAAAAGGCCTTACATAAAAACGCTAAGCTAAAAACTGCTTTTAAAGCATTAACACCGGGACGGCAAAGAGCCTATATCCTGTTTTTTTCTGCAGCCAAACAATCTACAACCCGTGAAGCAAGAATTGAAAAAAGTACACCGCAAATTCTTAAAGGAAAGGGATTGAATGATTGATCAATACATAGAAATCGGATAAACTGAGATTAACAATTACCTATGAGTCATAAAAAAATAAAGTATCCTCAAAATAATCATCCACAAGACACATCAGAAAAATGGACTGCCAAAGACCGTATACTATATGGGGTCAGTTTTGCATTTGTCTTGATCTTTGGTACAGTCAAAGAATGATCACCAATTATCCGAATAAGCTTTTTTTTATAATTTATATAGTAGCATATTGTGGCTGCCTTATTTATTTTTTTAATGCATTTAGAATTGACATAAAAAAAAGCGTCGATTGGTTAGATAAAGTATTGGCTACATTTATGTTATTGGCCCAATCCCTTTTTGTAGCATTTCTTATTTGCTTTGCTATCTTATCACCTTTTAATCTGTACGATCATTATGTAGCCAAAAATAATATTGAAGAAACGATAGATTGCGACATCGATCATATTAGTTATACAAGCAGTACTAAAAATCATGGATATTTCCTCGTGGCATCAGAAGGACAATATGCCATGGGTTATGAGTTTAACAACAAATACAACACATTGCGAACCAATGACGAACTGGTTCGTGAAATATATGATCAAAAAGATTATAAGAACTACACACTGCTCATAACTATCAAACAAGCTTTATTAGGATCTTTTATTATCCAGAATTGGAGTATTACTAAGAAACATGAATGGTAAAAAAAATCCTGCTATTAATTTAAGACCGATATATAATAAAAATGGACACTCAATTATAAGTGTCCATTAGAAAGCATCCTGGAGTGGGTAATCTATACCACGTCATCTGCAACTGCAGCATTTTTAAATGCCTTAACTCTCTTAATGGCATATATAACTGCTATTACAGCACTAACTCCAAGCGCTATTTTGTGACTTGTTTTTAAGTTTTTCATTGCTAATCATTTTATACTTTTTAAAACAATTCTTATACCAATGAATTTTATTAGCGGGTACTAATTTTAATTTTCGCTATTTTTAGCAAAAAATGGCAGCAACAAAACTTACGATCAATAATAACGGCTCGATTAAAATTGAAGGCGATTTTGAAATAGTTGACAGAAATGGGAATGTATTCGGACTAGCCGGAAGAGAAATAATAGGCATGTGCCGCTGCGGATTTTCTAAGAACAAACCATTTTGTGATGGCTCTCACAATGGCCATTTTGAACATGAAGCGGTTGCATTTGATCTACCGCCTAAAAAAATTGTATAAATGGGTTTGTAACCCAACCTTTATAATAAATGGATCGTAAATGAATTTAAAAAATATACCCTATGAACAGTAAGATATTTTTATTAACCGGCCTGATCATACTATTGCTTGCATCTTGTAAAAGCAAGAACAAGACTGAAGATTATATTCTAAACGAAAACTTTGACTCAAACAATTTAGGTTGGGTAGAAGAATTTACACAATCGCATACAACAGAAATTAAAGATGGAGCACTTTATATTACCTCTTTAGATACGACTAAGGTTCAAACAAGTAATCATCCGCTAGATATGTCTTTTTTGTTGGGTCTCCCGGAAAAATATGAAATAACAACTTCTATTCAAAATATTGCACATTCCGATCCCGCTCATTATGGAATTACTTTAGTAAGCGCTTCTTTCACCGATAAATTTGAATTTTCAGATTCTGCCATAGCAAGTGTAAAAGAGTACGATTACAATCAAGGTGCTGAGACTGTCTTATTTTCGAAAGAAGTAAATCAAAATATAGAATCAGATACAACTCCTGTATATTTTAAGATTGATGTTGCAGACAGGGATTTTAAATTTTTCATAAACGACAAATTGCTTACCCAAGGAATATTAAAAACAAAACAATGGGAAGATGTTCGTTTATTTACAACTACTGGTTCGGCAATTAAAATAGACTATTTGCGTATAAAGAAATTAGAATAGCTGCTGCCATCTTGCTAAAAAACAGTATAGAGATATGATACCCTTCCGAATAATACCCACAAAAAAATATTCAGTATATTCAATTTACAAAATCACTGTAAATTAAAATACAATGATCATCTGTGTCAGAACAAATTCAGAAAATAACGACTTCCAAAAACTTGTCAAAGAGCTTGACGCAGATCTAGCCATCCGCGATGGAGCAGAGCATGCTTTCTATGATCAGTATAATAAAATTGATACCATAAAATATGCGCTCGTTGCCTATGATAATGCCATACCTGTTGGTTGTGGAGCCATTAAAGAATTTGCTTCCGATTCGGTAGAAGTTAAACGGATGTATGTATTGCCAAACAGGCGCGGACAAGGAATCGCCTCCATCATTTTAACGGCATTGGAACAATGGGCCGCCGAATTAAATTATATTAAATGCGTTTTGGAAACAGGAAAACGACAACCGGAAGCTATAGCATTGTATACTAAACACAGCTACGCAATAATTCCCAACTTCGGACAATATGAAAATGTAGCAAACAGCGTTTGTTTTGAAAAGATATTATTGAGCTAGTTCATACTGTATGTTGCTGAATAATATGCTCTAACTGACTGGCAGGAATTACACCCGACTGTCGCCATTTAATAACACCATTTTGAAATAGTATCAGCGTTGGTACACCTTGTATCTGGTAAGCAGTAGCTGTCTGCGGACTTTTATCGATATCTATTTTGATAATAGTAGCTTTATCGCCGATCTTCTTTTTTAATTCTTCCAGGATCGGCTTCATCATTTTACATGGTCCGCACCATTCTGCAGAAAAATCTACCAGCAAAGGCTTTGATGATTTGATCAGCTCTGAAAAAGTTGACATACAATTTACTGTTTAGGATAGTCGATCAATTATGATACCAACTTACAAACCGTTCTTATTAAGCCACGCGAGTGAATATTCAGCGACTTCCTTCCAGCCATGGTCTACAACCAATGAGTGTCCGCGACCCTCAAATAATTTAAACTCGGTAATAACGGCGGGAGAATATTTTTTAACGGATGCTTTACCCAATACCGGCGGCGCAATATGATCTTTTTCTCCTCCGGTAATTAGCAATGGTCCGCGTGTAGTATTTTTTGTATTTGCTTTTGTTTCCGCATTTGGATTGACTGTAGCAAAGGCCGCCTGGAAAAGTGGTCTGCCAGGCGCGGGTATCGTCCACAGTTTATAAAGCTCTTTTGCTTCTTCTTCAGGAACGGCATTGGCAAAGCCATACCTGAATTGATCGAAGGTAAGTGAAATAGCTTTTTTTAAATTGAATGGATTGCCTAAAACAGGCAAAGAAGCTTTTAAGGCAGAAAATGGTAACTGCCAAACGCCTTTTATAGGAGCTGGGTCAATAGCTATGCCTGCAGCTGCAATACCACGACCTAAAAGTATTTGTGTAAGCAAACCTCCAAAAGAATGCCCGATAATGATCGGCGGTTCGGGAAGGGTAGCGATTATTGTAGCATAACTATCGGCAATTTCAACAACGCCTCTGTTAGCGATCGGTAAAGGATTAGCGCGGCATTCTTCAACAGTAGCAGCATCTCCCGGCCATGCGGAGTTCAGTACTTCATACCCATTCTCTTTAAAAAACTGCATCCATGGTTGCCATGAGCTGGAATGTATCCATAAGCCATGAACAAAAACAACTGTTCTCTTTGTCATACTCCATTTGTTTTAGGTTGATGTTTCATATTACCGGTTCTTCCGAAGATAAGTGATTTGTTGCGGGTTAAGCACTATTAAGCATGATAAAATTGAGCTGTATTCTAAACAGAATATGCCATATTATCTTATTATCAATATCAAATTCAGGTCAAAAACAAATAAATAAATCAGTACTTTTGCACACTTTATAATATTTAAGCGCATAATACTGACATGACCTATCACGAACTTCGCAAAATAAGATTAGAAAAGATCGCCGATAAAGCAACCCGCTGGATCGGTTCTACTACCTCACTGATAGTACATACCATTGCGTTTGCTATAGCATTTGTTTTACCGGCTGTACACTTTATTAGTTTCGAAGAAATGTTGTTGGTATTAACAACGGTTGTTTCGCTGGAAGCTATTTATTTAGCCATTTTTATTCAAATGTCTGTCAATAAAAACAGTCAGGATATTGAGATCATCCAGGAAGACATGGGAGAGATACAGGAAGATATCGATGATATCCAAAAAAATGTAGACGAGATACAGGAAGATATTGAAGACATGGAAGATGAAGAAGAAATTCCAGATGATTTCATTATTGAAAAGAAAGAAGCCGACGCATTAGCAGCCATACAATCAATTCTCTTAAAATTACAGGGAGAAATAGAAACCTTAAAACACAAATAATTTCCTACTCATCATATCAATATTACTGAGGTATAATTACTACTTTAATAAAGACCGGGTCATTCGTTCCCAAACTTGGAGTAGAAGGATCCAGTGATGCATAATTTCCAACTGCCGGAACTTCTACATCTAAATATCCAACACCATTACTGTCTTGTGCCGTTATATAATCATAATCTACTCCTGAAAGGGTAAAAGGCATTAATGTTTGTGCCTGATCCTGCGTCCAGTAAACCATTACAGCATAAAAATTCAGCACATCTGAGGTGATAGCGGGTGTAGACACATTAAAATCCCATACCGGTCCGCTGGCACCCGTTGCAGGTATGTAGGTCCAATCACTCGAGTCAATCTCAAAATTGTAGTTCTCAGATTGGGTAGGCACTACCACCGTTTTTGTACAGGCAGTAAATACCATCATCAATACACCTATTAAAATATATAGTATCGATTTACGCATAGTGAATATCAATTTCAGCATAAGACCTATTTAACCCTAAGATAACTATTTTATGTTTATATTATATATTTTATGCCCCGATTAGTTCAATTAATTGGATATTTTTGTAGTGGGCTGTAAATTTTTTGTAAGGAGTAAACTTTATCAAAATATTGCAGTCTATACACTCACTAAAAAAAGCAATATGAAAAAATACCTCTATCTGGCAATTGTCTCAATTACATTCATCTTAGGATCTTGCGCCAGCGATAAAACCTATTTTACACCAGCTATAAGAAATAAAATAGAAGCTAATTCTATTCAGTTAACACAAATTCAATATTATGTTGATCGTACCATTACCTTAACAAGGGTACTGGAAAGCGGACAAACACAGGTCTCGGCAGGTTCGGTTAAATTTGAGAACGGTCAATATGTAAATGTGATCGTTCTAAAAAAA
>DATHHR010000051.1:0-7023 GCA_035317105.1 Ferruginibacter sp.
TTATTCAACACCAGGCGAAGCAGAAAAATTTGCTGCTGCCTGTAAAGAAAGACATAGAACTTTTGAAGGATCAGCATTCCCTGATTTCTTTACATCTAAAATATTACAACCAGAAAATCCCGCTGTTTACTGGAGGATCATGCTTATAGATGCGGCAGTTGCTGCAGGCGTACAAGGCATCCAAAGAAATTATATGGTAACAGGGTTGTCTCAAACTTTCCGCGATACCTGGCAGCTGGCTATTAACGAAGATGCTCCTGTAATGAATATCATTACCTGGAATGATTATCCTGAAGGCCACCATTTAGCGCCGGAAATAAATCATAACTATGGTTTTTCTGTGTTGTTACAATACTATAAAAGTGTTTGGGAAGGCAAACCTTCTCCATATGCTGATCGTGATGTAGCGATAGCTTTTTTCAAAAAATACAAAAGCAATGCAAGGCCTGATCCATATGATGTACAGGTTGTGACCATTGGTAAAACAGCGAATGCTGCTACAGAAGATTCTATCGATGTGGTTACGATATTACCTAAACCCGGACAATTAAGGGTAAATGGCGAAACAGTAAATGTGCCGGCAGGATTAACTTCTACGAAGTTTAAAAGTCAGCCTGGTGCAGTAAGTGTTGCTGTTTTAAGAAATGGCGTTGTAACTAAAAGTTTTGTTACACCAGAGTGGATCACAGATAAACCTTATAGAACGGATAAGCTTACGTACACTTATGATACAGAGTTTATGAACTTTAACAACGATATTTTTGGTGATAAACCGATCTTATATTCGAATCAATATAATAAAGACGTGAAGCAACCGCAATAAGATCATTATATAATAAATAAAAAAGGCACCGCGTTTACGGTGCCTTTTTTATTTTTGTCATGCTGAGGTACGAAGCATCTCATTCTTACTGTTGCAGAATGATTGGTTGACGGCGCCTCAGGATGACAAGAGCTTTCTAATTTTTGGTACTTTTTTATATCTAGGAGTCAGTTATCATCTTTACTACAATCAAACCGGGAGAAATAAAAGCAACCCAAAAATACGAACCAGGAAAAATAATTGATGCGCATCAAAAAGAAATCAAATAGTATAAACAGGCATAACGCAGCGATCAATATTGTATCATATTTCTTTGTAAATAACCCGATCCCAAATAACAATTCTGAAAAAGCCCCTAAAAAATAAAGGCTGTAAGCAATTAAAGGATGTTGAACCAGCCAATAAACAAATCTTGTAAAGCTATCTGTGCCATTGCTTGTAAGGTAGCTGTTGTGTTGAAGCAATAGTATTCCTGCCATCTCTTCTGCATTAAAAATTCCAGCCTTAGTTATTTTCCAAATAGCTGCTGAAACAAATAGTAAAATAAATAAATAGCGTAAGCAATGTAGCAGATAGTAAAACCCTTTTATAGAGTTTGTTGCAAATAATAAAGGGATCAATATAAATCCTATAAACATCTCCGGACTAATATAACAAACGGAAGAAAAAAACACCGCGTATAGTAAGGTGAACACTGCGGTGCAAATAGCGATCAATATTTTGCCCGGCATATTTTTATATACGGCGATCGTTAAAAGGATTGGCAGTCCAACATATAAACTATCAAAACACCAGCACGTTATACTGCTGCCCAATAATGAATGCTGAAGATCTGTCAGCATCAATATGTTTTTAGTGAAGTCGAGCCGGTTAATAAAGAAGACGGGTTGCAATGCAGCAAACGTCAACCTGTTATACATATACCAGCTGAAATTCAACAAAAAGCAGCAACAATAAAAAGCGGCGAATTGCCTGGTATGTTTAAGGGTTAGCAACAATACAATTAAATTTTATTGGTGAAGAAACAGGCACTAACTTATCCTTTTGCCAAACATATTTTTGTTCGTAAGCGGCCAACTTATTTACAGGGTATCCTACAATTTTTTGTGTAAGCTGTTTGTACCAGTCAGTAAATTCCTGATCAGTAGTAGCATTGGTATAATTATCTTTTGTCATTAATTGTCCGATGAAAACAGGGTCTAATATTCTTTTTATTGTATAATAGATACTTTCATTAACAGGCTTTTGAACCCTAAAAAACAGTAGGCTTGTTTGTAAGAGGTCTCTATCGGCTATAGGGTATTTTGTGAGGTCTATATTTTTATCATTCACATACAATTCGATCACTTGTTGTGTATCACTGATAAAATATTTATTGGCATACATACCATATTGAAACAAAGGTGCGGCAGTGGCCCCTTGCTTATAATTGATATAAGTCCAGAAAAGAATAAACAATATGAAACCCACAGCCAATTTTTTGCTGTAGCCCCACAGTTCTTTTAAAAACATGCGGTATAAGTTATATGAGCACTAAAGTAAGAAGAAATAAATAAAGTAATTTCTGGAGGCATTACCAGAATTATATTTACTGACTCCCTGGATATAGGAAAGTAATTAATTCAAATTGGTGGGGAGGATAAAATGATTACTGATTAACTACTTCGCTAATTCTATCAGTTCCTGCGGAAGCGCCTCTTTGGCTGGGGTGACAAGCGAAGCGAGGCAGATAAAATCATGCGAAGCATATTTTAGTCAGCGGCCAAAGCAGCGCTGGAGAAGGAACACAGCCCAGTGGCTATGAGCGACTACAAACTAAAAAAATTACAAACAGTTTTGGTGGATTATGAAATATTTTTTCCAGGAAGACGGAAAGCTGTTTATAGTTTACCGTAATCGGTAAACTTTCCTATATCCGGAGAGTAAGTTTATATTTTTATTCGGTTTTTATTATATCTTTCCACTGCTAAACACAAAACGAATACTTATGAAGGCCAGACAATCCCTGCTAATTATTTTTAGTTCTCTTTTAATTTTATTAAGCGCTTGTAAAAAAGATACAAGTAATACAAATAACGGCGGGAATAATAATAATAATACAAACAGCTCAGGATGCCTTATTAGGCTTACCGCTACAACTTCAGCGGCATCAGTAGTAAAAGGTGGTAGTTTTACCATATCAGCGGATAGCTCCGGCGAAAATTATGAGTGGGAAGGACCTGATTATTTCCAAAGTTATTATCGTAATAATACTATTTCAGAGGCTGACTATTCGAATGCAGGATGGTATTATGTAAATGCAAGTAGTAATGGCTGTAATAGTGTTTTTGATAGTGTGTATGTAAATGTAACGATCCCCCAAGGCTCACCTTCTTGTTCTCTTACCAATAACTATGTTTCGTTTACCGGCGTTGCAAACGACCAGAGCTTTACAAGCGGCCTTTCTTATAATACAACAGAAGGCTATACGCTGCAAGGTGGTAGTGCAAACGGTGACATTACAATAATACTAAGCACACATTGGTATTCTATAGAGCCGGAAGACGGTGTGTATACCACTATTTCCGACCAAACTTTTGGTGATGGGGAAATTGACAACATATTTATTTCGGATGTGAACAGCGATATTTTATTTACGGCTGCACCGGGAGCATCTGTTTATGTGAGTCATGTTGCAGGTAAGATCCAAATCAGCTTTTGCAGCCTAAATATGAGTGGCAATGATGGTGTTACTGAATACTATACTGTAGCATCGGGCAGAGCGACATTAAATTAGTTTTATACGATCTCTTTTAATTTAGCTACAACTATATCTACTTCTTTTGTAGTGTTATGTTTAGAGAAGCTAAAGCGAACGGTAACACGATCAGGGTTATTGTTAATTGCCCGTATAACATGCGAATCCTGATCAGCGCCGGATGCGCAGGCACTTCCACCGCTTGCGCAGATATGATTGATATCCATATTGAACAACAGTGTTTCTGATCTATCTGTCTTAGGCAGACAAACACTTAAAACCGTGTACAAGCTTTTGCCAAAAACATCGCCATTAAATGCTACGCCCGGAATATGTTTTACCAACTCATCGTGCATGTACTTTTTAATTGAGTTGATATAGGCGCTGTCTTTTTCGTAATTATTGGTAGCAATTTCTAAAGCCTTTGCCATTCCTACAATACCATAAATATTTTCGGTGCCGGCTCTCATATTTCTTTCCTGCGAGCCGCCTTGTATATGCGGTTTTATTTTTACATTTTCATTGATGTATAATAATCCAATACCTTTTGGCCCGTGAAATTTATGCGCAGAGCCCGTTATAAAATGCACAGGCGTATTCCTAAGGTCAAAAGGAAAATGGCCAACCGTTTGTACAGTATCGCTATGAAAAATAGCATCATATTTTTTGCAGATATTGCCTACAATGTGCAGGTCAAGCATATTGCCAATCTCATTATTGGCATGCATTAGTGTAACCAGGGTTTTTTCTTTGCCCGTAGCTAATAAGTTTTCTAGATCGGTTAGATCGATATGGCCATCCGGTAATAATTGTACAAAAGATAATTTCACCAAACCGAGCTTTTCTAAATATTCAACAGTATGCAATGTAGCATGGTGTTCGATAGGAGAGGTGATAATGTATTTACAGCCAAGATCTCTTACAGCCGCATTGATGACAGTGTTGCTGCTTTCAGTGCCGCCGCTTGTAAAAAATATTTCTGCCGGATGCGCGTTCAATATTTTCGCAACCGATTTTCTTGCTAATTCTATCGCGGTTCTTGATTCTCTTCCATAGCTATAAATAGAAGAGGCATTGCCAAACTTTTCAGTTAGGTAAGGCATCATCGTTTCTAAAACCTGAGGATCAAGCGGCGTAGTGGCTGCGTTATCAAAATATATTCTATCCATTATTACATCAGCTCTTTAATATCCTGTATCAATTTATTCGCAATATTATTCGCCATTGTTTCCGAATTGCTTTCTGCATAAATACGGATGATCGGTTCTGTGTTGCTGGTACGTAAATGCACCCAGTCAGTTTCAAATTCTATCTTCAAACCATCTTCTGTATTGATAGGATTGTTTTTATATTTTTCTTTTATCCCTTCAAAGATCGCTTCAACCTCAATACCGTCATCTAAAGCAATTTTGTTTTTAGACATATAATAATTGGTATAGCTATTCCGCAATTGTTTGATCGTTTTTTTGCTTTGAGCCAAATGCGTTAAAAATAACGCGATACCGATCAAGGCATCTCTTCCGTAATGAAGGTCAGGTACAATGATACCGCCATTCCCTTCGCCGCCGATCACGGCATTTACGGCTTTCATTTTATTCACTACGTTCACTTCACCAACGGCACTTGGAAAATATTCGCCACCATGCTTGATCGTTACATCTTTCAATGCACGTGTTGATGACATATTAGAAACGGTATTGCCTTTTCTTTTGCTCAGCACATAATCAGCTACAGCAACTAAAGTATATTCTTCGCCAAACATGCTGCCATCTTCACAAACAAAACAAAGGCGGTCAACGTCAGGGTCAACCGCAATACCCAATGAAGCAGCTTCCCGGGTAACTTCGCTGCTTAATCCTGTTAAGTGCTCAGGCAAGGGTTCTGGATTGTGTGCAAACTTTCCGTTCACTTCTTCATTGATCACTACAATATCTTTTACACCCAATGCCTGTAATAAAGCGGGTACTGCAATAGCGCCGGTGCTATTCACTGCATCAACAACTATTTTAAATTTTTTCTTTTTGATGGCAGCAATGTCAACCAATTCATATTTCAGAATAGCATCGATATGTTTTTGTAAAGAAGTGGTATCGTTTGTAGTAACACCCAATTTATCTACCTGTACAAAAGTAAAATCTTCTCTTGCGGCAATATCCAGTACTTTTTTACCTTCTTCGCCATTAATAAATTCACCTTTGCTGTTTAATAATTTAAGGGCGTTCCATTCTTTTGGGTTATGGCTGGCTGTTAGTATAATGCCGCCTGCTGCATTTTCAAAAACTACGGCCATTTCTACCGTAGGTGTTGTGCTGTAATCAAGATCGATCACATCTAAGCCTAAAGCATTCAATGTGCTGATCACTAAACTCTTAACCATTGCTCCGCTGATGCGGCCATCCCTGCCCACAATAATTGTTTTCTTATCGCTTTCCTGCATCAGCAATGTGCCAAATGCCGCTGTAAATTTCACAACGTCTAATGGGGTTAAATTCTCATTCGTTCTGCCGCCAATTGTGCCCCTTATTCCGGATATGCTTTTTATCAATGCCATTTTCTAAAATAATTTAGGGCGCAAAGATAAAGAAGGTAGGGTTAATTAAGGGGTTATTAACCGAATTATGACAAATATCAGGTGCATTTTAGCCTACATTTGCAGTAACAAGCTCAAGGGGTGCCTTGCAGGCTGATAAAGAACGAGTTACTTTATCACCCGCTGAAAGAAAGGCTGAGAATACACCCATTGAAAGAAACAGGCAAAAACTGGATTCTTTCATACACCTGATCCGGATAATACCGGCGTAGGAATGAGGATAATACTTACAAAATATCGGCGCGCCGGTATGACTGTACACTTTGGGCAAGTATTATTTAATTAAGTAGTTATGGTATTACATGATTGGTGGAATTTGCTTGTTCAGCAAATAGTAGAAACAGGTTGGCTGGTATGGATAAGCGTAGTATTATCTGTTGCAGAAGTATTGTTTGCAAAGGCAAATAAAATATGGCTGTACCCAACAGGTATTGCAGGAACATTATTGGCGATGTACATATTGTTCATCGCAGGTTTGTATGCCGAATGTTTATTGAATGGTTATTATGTGGTGATGAGCATTTATGGTTGGTGGTATTGGATGAGAAAAATAAATTCACCTCCTGTAAATATTAGTTATTGCACACCTGCAGAATGGAAACAAATAATATTATTTACCATTGGCGGATTTATATTACTTGCCTTCCTGTTGAAAAATTTCACGCCATCTACAGTGCCATTAATGGATGCATGGGTAAGCGCCACGGCCTGGGTAGGTATGTGGTTATTAGCAAAAAGGAAAATTGAAAATTGGATATTGCTGAACATCTCCAACATATTCGCCATCCCTTTATTATTTTATAAACACCTGGCTTTGTATAGTGTGCTCACTATTTTCCTTTTTGTAGTTGCCGTGTATGGTTATCTTGAATG
>DATHHR010000052.1:0-6565 GCA_035317105.1 Ferruginibacter sp.
CCATTCGTCGTATGGATTGATGATCCATTGTACGCCGTCAGAAGCGAATTTCGTATTGTTATCGGTGAAGGCTATTTTTGCAGTAGTATCAGGTGTTTTACTGATACAAACGAGGATCTTCATATAGCTTGTTTTATTAGGTAAATAAGTTGTTTATGCAACGTTAGTTAAAGTTAGAAGTAAAAAGTGAAAAGTAAAAAATAAAAAAGCAGAAAGCGTTAAGCATTTTGCATCAAGCATTCGGCACATTATGGAAAGGATAGATAAATTAAAAGAGTTTTTAGCAGCATCTCCCGAAGACAGTTTTTTGCAACATGCTTTAGCACTTGAGTATGTCAAGATCAATAACGATCTGGAGGCAAAAAAATTGTTTACAGCCATCCTGGAAAGAGAACCGGGTTATGTCGGATCTTACTATCATTTAGGAAAGTTACTGGAAAGAACAAACGAAATTCCGCTGGCAGTAAGCATTTATGAAAAAGGAATGGCTGCGGCAAAAAAAGCAGGCGACAATCATTCGTATAATGAATTGCAGGGCGCTTATGAGGAGATAACGGAGTAAGTCTGAACCATTGATTGAAGCTGATTATTTTTATTTAGCTGATTTTAAAATCAAAATAATCATTTCAATCAACTTCAATCAATGGTTCAGACAAAAAATTCGCACACAAAAAATAACATGCACCTACTTCAACAATATAAAACCTACATTAACAAGCAACATCTTTTTCAACAAAAAGACAAGTTGCTTATTGCCGTTAGCGGGGGAGTAGATTCCGTTGTATTGTGCGAATTAACAAAACAGGCAGGATTTGATTTTGCTATTGCCCATTGTAATTTTCATTTAAGAGGAGCCGACAGCGATCGTGATGAAAAATTTGTACAGCAGCTTGCTACAAAATACGGCGCGCCTTTTTATGTACAACATTTTGATACCAATGATATTGCTGCGCAGGAAAAAAAATCTATCGAAGAAACGGCGAGAGACCTGCGGTATCAATGGTTTGAAGAAATAAGAACGACTAACGGTTTTCAATATATCCTGACAGCTCATCATGCGGATGATAATATCGAAACAGTAGTAATGCAATTTTTCAGAGGAACAGGCATCAAAGGGTTGCGTGGCATCTTACCAAAACAAAATAATATTGTAAGGCCATTATTATTTGCTAAAAGAAGTGACCTGGAGATATTTTTACTGGAAAGCAATTTATCGCATGTTACCGATCATACCAATTTGGAAAGTGATTACACAAGGAATCATTTTAGAAATAATATTTTACCATTGATCGAAAAAAGTTATCCCGGTGCCAAAGAAAATATCCTAAAAAATATTGCAAGATTTACCGGCGTAGAAGAACTGTATCAACAGTCGATCAGCCTGCACAAGAAAAAATTACTGGAGCACAAAGGAAATGAAGTGCATATTCCTGTATTAAAATTATTGAAGACGACCCCTTTAGAAACGGTGGTGTACGAAATAATTAAAGAGTACGGCTTCACGGCGCATCAAACAACAGATGCCGTGAGCTTGTTGCAAAGCGAAACAGGGAAATATATTCAATCAGCTACGCACAGGATGATCAAGAATAGAAACTGGATCATTATCTCACCCAATCAATCAACAGAAGCGCAACATATTTTAATTGAAGACAATCAATGGAGTATTGAGTTTAGTAAAGGAATAGTTGGACTGGAAAAACTCTCTAATACAAACTTCAAGATCCAGAATAATGCATTGATCGCGCAGCTAAATGCAGATGCCATTACATTTCCTTTGTTATTACGCAAATGGAAACAGGGAGATTATTTCTATCCTTTAGGTATGCAAAAAAAGAAAAAGCTAAGCCGGTTTTTTATCGATCAGAAATTATCATTGAGTGATAAACAAAATATTTGGGTAATTGAAATGGATAAAAAAATTGTGTGGATCGTAGGTTTAAGGATCGATGATAGATTTAAAATTACCCCTGCAACGAAACAAGTACTGGCTATAACGGTTAAAACCAATTAATAATTAGTGATTAACAATTAATAATTATTAACGATGTCAAAA
This sequence comes from Ferruginibacter sp., assembly GCA_035317105.1. Classification (GTDB taxonomy): domain Bacteria; phylum Bacteroidota; class Bacteroidia; order Chitinophagales; family Chitinophagaceae; genus Ferruginibacter. Next base: position 2,057 of record DATHHR010000052.1, read on the forward strand.
AAATTACTAATTACTAATTACTAATTTTTAATTAAACTAGTACATAAATGTCTTTCTAAAATCAAAGCTTCTTATCGATTCGATAAAATTACTCACAATAGGTTCGTGAGAAAATAATGGTGCCATAACTAAAACAAACACTACACCAAATAGCGCTCCCCATATGTGTGCAGAGTGATTGATAGAGCTACCTTTTCTTTTTGATAATAAATAAGATATGAGCAGGTAAATAGCGCCAAATAAAAACCCCGGCATAAATACAGGAATAAATATCAATCCAACACCTTGTAATGGATTGATCGTAATATAGGCAAATACTACTGCCGATACAGCGCCAGACGCACCAAGACTTCTATACTGATAATTGTTTTTATTTTTAAAGAAAGTAGGGATCAGGCAAACGGCCAATGCCAATACGTACATGATGAGGTACAGGAATTTTCCTTTTTCATCAAAAACATATTCGAACATATATTCTGTTCCTGTTTTTTGTTGTCCTTGTCCGAAAAGAAACAAAGCGTACATATTAAACACTAGGTGCGGAATATCCCTATGTATCAAACCACAGGTAAAAAAGCGATACCATTCTTTGTTTTCAGTCACAGCAGGCGGATAAAAAATAAGCCTGTCGATCACATGATCGTTACTAAACCCCCAAAAGGAAATAAGACAGGTAACAAGAATAATGTAAAGTGTAATGCTGATCGTCATTTGTAGTTATTGGTGATGATATTTTTCATTTCGTAGAATGCTGCAAGCGCGGTATATCTGTTCAGCTAAGATAAGTCTTACCAATTGATGAGGGAATACTAACTGAGATAAACTCCATTTAAAATTAGCCCTTGTTAAAACTGCATCGTTAACACCATATGCACCACCTATTAAAAAGATAATGTTTTTTACGCTTTCGTTGCCCCTTGCCTGAATAAAAGCTGCAACGCCTTCACTATTTAATAGTTTGCCTTTTTCATCAAGTACCACCAGGTAATCGTCTTTCGTTAAAAGGTTTAGTATGATCTCACCTTCTTTCTTTTTAAGATCAGGCTCACTAAGGGTACCGGCATTTTTAGGCATGGGAATGATGGACCATTCGGCAGGGTAATAATTATTGATTCTTTTGGTAAACAGCTCTATTCCTTCCTTTACATAGGGCTCATTTATTTTGCCAACCGACCAGAACTGTAGCTTCATTCAATAGTTTATATGGCAAAAATGCGGAAAAGAGTTGGGATGAATAAAATAAATCTCTATTTTTGCATCCCATTTGGATGGAGAGTAGTAATTCACTACTCGTTTATTCTGATAAAATGGCTGCGTAGCTCAACTGAATAGAGCGTCTCACTACGGATGAGAAGGTTTTAGGTTTGAATCCTAACGCGGTCACCAACAATGTTTCACTAAACACGAATCCCCTGTAACTCAATGTTGACAGGGGTTTTAGTTTCATCCCACCCCGAATTATTTCACTTTCATCGGTTTTTGGTTCACGAAATGTTTCACCATTGTCGGATCTTGTTTCACCAAATAAACCATGAAGATGATTTTATCAATTTTGTTCTATCCCAACATCCTAAAAACCAACCGGAAAACCAGTAAGATCCCAATGTGTGTAAGGGTTGTATTGGACAGGAAAAGGCTGAAATGCGCCTAAATATTGAAATATTCCCACAAGAATTAAAGAAATGGGACGAGAAAGTAATGCGGTTTACTGATCGGCAAATGTCGGCCAATGTGCTTATAAACGCCATAGAGCAGAAATTTCAGGATTTCAGGTACCTAAGAAAACTGAAAAACTTAATCCATGCATCACAGTCATTTTTGTTTCACCTTTTTTCGAACGAACTATACATTAATGATTTAGCCTTTAAGAAGTCGTGAGGTTTGAATTCTATGTAAAAGGTATAAAGAATTACTAGGTTGCACATTCTTATTAATTAAAAATTAAATTTTACTAATTCTAATTCAATTTTTAATAAGAATTTTGTTTTTTTTAAATTTATATCTATGTTCGCAAGGCTTTATAATATTTTCTGGTCAATAATCCATTTGCATCGAAGTAATTCTTTATAATAATTAATCGTCAAATTCAATTAATCTAGTTTATATTTAGTAAAAGATGTTATTATATCAAAATATTGATATAATTCGCTTTATAAGAATTCATACCTATTAAAAACAATAAAATGATTTATAAAATCCTTCTACCCTCATTGAAGAGGAAAAGTGTTTTTCATACACTGCAATTTATAATACTGTGTATTACTCTATTATCAGGATTTTCTGCATTTTCAAAATCATCGTCGCCTAGTACTATACCTGTGATTACAAGTGCCACAGCAGCAACGGGTATAGTAGGATCTGCATTTTCTTACACTATTAAAGCACTTAATACGCCGACTAGTTTTAGTACATCTTCTCTTCCTACAGGATTAAGCGTTAATACAACTACGGGTGTAATAAGTGGTACGCCAACAGTAGCAGGTTATTATGCTGATACCATTACAGCAACTAATTCAAGTGGATCTGTCAGTCAAACTTTAGCTATTAGTATTATATCAGCATGGAGTTTAACAGGAAATTCGGGAACATCCGGTGGCACTAATTATATCGGTACAAACGATAATCAAGATATTGTTTTTAAAAGAAATGGGACAGTCTCGGGACTGCTTGATTTATGGTATAACAATACTTCTTGGGGAGTTAATTCTTTAGCTAGTAACCCTACCGGAACATTTAATACTGCTATTGGTGTATCAAGTTTAGCACTTGATACTTCTGGAGTAGCTAATACAGCTTTAGGCTATGCTTCTTTACTTGCTACTAGGCAGGGTGGTTATAACACAGGTATAGGTATGGGCGCATTAGGTTCAAATACGGCTGGTAATAATAATACTGCTGTAGGACAAGTTGCAGCTACTAGTATTGCAGGTTCTTCTTCTTATAATACAGCAATAGGTAGCAGTAGTTTACGTTATGCTACGTCTGTGTCCTATAACACAGTAATGGGTTATCAGTCTTTATATAATGCTACAACAGGATCGGGTAATACTGTTGTAGGTGCAAATGCATTAGTTACGACTAAAACAGGTGCAGGAAACACTACACTTGGATACCTGGCAGATGTTACAGATACAAGCGCTTCATTTTCTATATCGTTAGGATATAAAGCGTTGGCATCATCTAACCAATTAGCAATTTCAGATAGTATACATACCATTAAAGCGAAAGGTCTTACAACAGGAAGAGGTTATGTGTTAACTGATACTGCAGGTAATGGTAATTTAAGTTTGCAACCCAATGCTGGAAGCACAGCATGGAGTTTGACAGGGAATTCCGGTACATCCAGTACAACTAATTTTATTGGTACAAAGGATAATCAGGATGTTGTTTTTAAAAGAGATAATAAAATAGCAGGCTTACTAGATTCTTCGTTACAAAATACTTCCTGGGGAGTGACTACATTACTAAATAATACAACGGGTAATGAAAACTCAGCAGTTGGCTACAATTCTTTAAATAGTAATACATCTGGTTATAATAATGCCGCGGTTGGAGCTGGTACGTTACAAGCAAATCAATCTGGCTATGATAACACAGCTGTAGGTGCATTTTCAGAATTGACCGATAATACCGGACATGATAATACAGGAGTGGGTGCATGGGCTTTGTATAAAAACCAAGGAACAATAGATAACTCAGCTTTCGGATCTAGTTCTTTAATAGCTAATACTTTAGGTCAGTATAACACGGCAGTAGGGTTTGCATCTTTAGGTGCTAACACAAAAGGCAATAATAATACAGGAGTAGGATACCTTTCTTTAGGAGTTACTACAAGAGGGAATAATAATACTGCACTTGGCTACCAGGCAACTACAACGGATTCACTAGTTTCAAATTCTATTGCTTTAGGATATAATGCTGTGGCATCATCCGGTCAATTTGCAATTTCAGATAGCATACATACAATAAAAGCAAAAGGTCTTCCAACAGGAGCAGGTTATGTATTAACTGATGTGTCGGGCAATGGAAATCTAAGTTTACAACCTAATGCGGGAAGCACGGCTTGGAATTTAAATGGCAACATTGCTACGGCAGGTAGCAATTATATAGGGTCTTCCAACAATGTGAGTGTACGTTTTCGAACTAATAATACTGAGAAAATGATCATTGATAGTTTGGGGCGTGTAGGGATCGGCGTTACTAATATTACAGATACCAGTTACAAACTTTATGTCGAAAAAGGGATACGTACCAGAAGAGTAAAAGTGGATATCAGCAGTTGGTCGGATTTTGTTTTTGATAATAATTATCAATTACCTTCTTTAACTAGTGTTGAGAACTATATCCAACAAAATAAACATTTGCCAGATGTTCCGTCTGCAATGGATGTTCAAAAAAATGGAATTGATTTAGGCGAAAATCAGAAGATATTATTACAAAAAATAGAAGAATTGACTTTATACATTATAGATCAAAATAAAGCGATGGATAATCAAAATAAAGCGATCG